>SVPT01000129.1 GCA_015065695.1 Oscillospiraceae bacterium
CCGCTGGTGATGAAGGGGCTGAGGGGCTCGTTGGGGATGGTGTTCTTGTTTGCGGTGATGAAGACCTCGTCAAGACGATGCTCCAGCTCCTTGCCGGTGATGCCGGTGTCACGCAGGTCGAGCAGCATGAGGTGGTTGTCGGTGCCGCCGGAAACCAGCTTGACACCACGGCGCATAAGACCCTCTGCGAGAGCGGCTGCGTTGGCAACAACCTGCTTGCCGTAAGCCTTGAACTCGGGGGAGAGTGCCTCACCGAGGCATACTGCCTTGGCAGCGATGACGTGCATCAGAGGACCGCCCTGAGTGCCGGGGAAGATGGCCTTGTCGATGGCCTTTGCATACTCCTCACGGCAGAGAATCATACCGCCGCGGGGACCACGCAGGGTCTTGTGAGTGGTGGTGGTGACGATGTCTGCATAGGGAACAGGATTCTGATGGACACCTGCCGCAACCAGACCGGCAATGTGAGCCATGTCAACCATCAGGTATGCGCCCACACTCTTTGCAATCTCGGAAAGACGTGCAAAGTCGATGGCACGGGGATATGCGGAAGCACCTGCGACGATCATGCGGGGCTTGACCTGCTGTGCCTGCTCGGCCAGCTTGTCGTAGTCGATGCGATGGGTCTCGCCGTCAACGCCGTAGGGAACAAAGTTGAAATATGCGCCGGAAAGATTGACAGGGGAGCCGTGGGTAAGATGACCGCCTTCTGCAAGGCTCATGCCCATGATGGTGTCACCGGGCTTGAGCAGGGCAAAGTAAACGGCGATGTTGGCCTGTGCGCCGGAGTGGGGCTGGACATTGGCGTGGTCTGCGCCAAACAGCTCGCAGGCTCTCTTGCGGGCGATGTCCTCAACAATGTCAACACACTGGCAGCCGCCGTAGTAACGCTTGCCGGGATAACCCTCGGCATACTTGTTGGTAAGTACGCTGCCCATGGCTGCCATAACAGCGGGGGTGACGATGTTTTCGGAGGCGATAAGCTCCAGATTTCTGCGCTGGCGAAGCAGCTCCTCACGCATACCTGCGGCAACGTCGGCATCGTAGCCGGCAACAAAGCCTATGCTGTCCATCATATCCTTGTACATTTTTGTCTGCATCCTTTCGCTCTGTGGTTTTGATACTTACAGGGAACGATATGTCATTGCATAATCAAACTATATTATATACCCGCTTTGTGTTAAAAGCAATCATTAACGACTTGGCAACAATGAAAATTTACAAATCAGTAGGAGAAAAATGCTGTGGATAATGACCTAATTAAGTGTGGCAGCAGCCGCACATGATGGTCGGGCGGCTTTTCCGTCAAAAAGCAATTCGGTGCAGCCAAAGCAAAATCCATGCCCAATATTAATAAGAAACAATGAATGAGGAGCCCCTTATGAAACATAAATAAAATGTAAGTTCATAATTCTTAATAAATATCTTCAATAATGTATAGCATTGCACAGGCTGTTGTGGTATAATTAAAGAATAAAAATACAATAGGTTTATTGTGCCGGTTTGCAGATAAATCGCACGATGCTATTCAAGGAGGTGGCAAGCATAATGAGTCCGGACCCGGGAGGGTGTGATCGAAGTAATATACCCCGCTGCACGGACGGATGCCGCCGCCTGAAAGGGGCAGTCTGACCTCCGAGCCGTGACATCCGTGCCGCCATAAGGGGAGAAAGGCAGGGAATCACCATGATAGAGTATTTCAAGACACACGGCAGCGGCATCGGTCGCATAGACCATTGCTGCGAGGGCGCGTGGGTCTGTGTAACTGCGCCAACCCCGGAGGAGATACAGTCGCTTATCAGCGATTTCTCCCTTGACCCCGATTTTATCCGCTCTTCGCTGGACGAGGAGGAAACCTCCCGTATCGAGAGCAGTGAGGGCAGCACCCTCATCATCATAGATACCCCGCACGTGGAAAAGCAGGACGACAGCGTCGTCTATTCCACAGTGCCAATCGGCATCATCGTTGCCGAGCAGAATGTTATCACTGTTTCCCTCAGGGAAAACGCCATCATCACCGAGTTTGCCGAGGGCGTAGTGCGTGGCATCAAGACCGAGTACAAAACCCAGCTTGTGCTGAAGTTCATGCTGCGGGTCACCAACCGCTTCCTGCAGTACCTCCGCCAGATAGACCGGCTGTCCACCCACGTGGAGCAGGAAATCCGCAAATCAATGCGCACCAGCGAGCTTGTCAAGCTCATTGACATCAACAAGTCCCTGGTATATTTTTCCACCTCCCTCAAGGGCAACGAAATAACCATCGAGAAGATGATGCGCGGCCGCTACATCAAGCTGTACGATGATGACCAGGATTTGCTGGAGGACGTGCTCATCGAGGTGCGGCAGGCTATCGAAATGGCAACCATCTACAGTACGGTTCTTGCAGGTACCATGGACGCGTCAAGCTCCCTCATCTCCAACGACCTCAACGTGATCATGAAGGTGCTTGCGGGCATCACCGTCGTGGTATCCATACCGACCATCATCTCCGGCCTGTATGGTATGAATATCAACGGAGGCTTCCTGCCGGGTGCGCAGTGGTGGTGGTTCCCCTGCCTGCTTTCCGTGGTAATTATGGCAGCAACAGCATATATTCTGCACCGAAAGAATATGCTCTGAGGCAGGAGGGAAATTGTAAATTTCAGTATCGGAAATTTTACAGTTTCGTAATAAATTATCAAATTGTGACCGAAAACACTTGATTTCGTCAAGTGTATGTGTTATAGTGTATTATGTAATCTTTAAAATAGTGTCCAAGTGTAACGATGTGGACAGATATTACACCTTTGGATGGTGGAAATTGTAGAATCTATAGCAACACCCTTTGGTGACTGTAGATTATTCAGCAACAGGGATAGGAGGATGTGACTGATGGCCCTGCAGGATAGCAAGCGTTTTCCGCGCAGTATAATCGGTTATAACCGTTCGGCGGTCGATTCGGAATTTGAGCGCCTCAGTATGCACGCTGAGCAGCTCTCCACAGAAAGACAGGCACTGCAGTCGCAGGTAGACACCCTTACCAAGGAGCGTGCGGAAGCCAGCCGTGAGCAGATTCTGCTCAGCACTCAGCTTTCTGCCGCAACCGGTCAGGTGGTTGACCTTGAGACCAGTCTTTCTCAGGCAAAAACCGAAAACGATACGCTTGTTCGCACCATAGAGGCACAGCGCGCTGAGAAGAACTCCATGCAGCTCCGCTTTGACCAGCTTCGTGAGCGTGACCGCGACTTCGCCATGCGTGAGCGCGAGTTTGCCGAGCTGCAGAGCTCCGTTGCCTCCATCATGTCGGTCACCAAGCGTGCTACCGACCGTCTTTTCCAGAAAGCAGTCGAGAATCAGGAAAGTGTCATTCAGATTGCCGGAGATGCTGCCCGCGAGGTAGCAACCATCCGCGCGGATATGGCACAGGTTCGCGAAATGCTCAACCATGCCCTCGATGAGGTGCAGGACAGAATAGACCGCGTTGACGCTACACTCACCGGTGCCGTCCATAAGCTCGTTGCAATCAAGCACAACGACGGACTGCAGACCGCAGGCGACCAGCCCACCATCCTCTCTGAGGTTGAGCAGCTTCTTTCCATGCGTCCCGGTGATGTTGATACCTCCGACGGAAGCTCCTATTCCGTACCGGTGCTTGGACCTTTCAGCGCACGCTTTGTTGCAGATACCGCACAGCGTGTTGCCGACGGTCGTATCACCCCCAAGCGTGAGGGCGCACCCACTATCCGTCGTGCAAACCCCTCCCAGTTTGAGTCCAGCGATGATTCCATTCTCGAGGCCTCCAAGCTGCTGGAGAGAGGCGGCATGACCGCACAGGAGTTCTACTCACAGAATCCTCAGTTCGTTCCCGACAGCATGAGTGGTCAGCAGGAAGAGCCTGCATCTCAGCCCATACAGATCGGTTTCACTCCCGAGCCTGTGGAGACTGATGCAGAAGATGCTGCCGATACCGAGGAGTCCTTCGCAATCCCTCTGGGCGGCGGTGACGACACCATGGCATACAGCACCTCTACCGTTGGCGATTACGGCTTCTCCAATGTAGGCGATACCGGCTATATGGGCGGCTACCAGCGCACCCAGCCTGTTGGCTACGGCGGTGTTTCGGGTTGCCAGTATTATCCCTCCCGCAGCTATAACTTCCAGCCCTACAGCCCGCAGCCCGCTGCTGCTCCTGCGGCAAAGCCCGCCGGCAGTGCTGTAAGAATGTCCGCTCCCACTCATACAAGAAAGCCTGCTGCCCGCCGTTCCGCATCCAAGAAGGTTGCAGTACGCGAGGTCAGAACTCTCAAGAGCGGCAGATAACCTAACAAAACCTCAAACGGGGGGAGACGCAAGTCTCCCCCGTGCTTTTTTACTGCACAACAAACAACGCAGAACGCGCCCGCACAAAGCTGTGCAGGCGCGTTTATCATTTGTATTGGATTGAGTGACTATGCTTTGACTATCCGGTAGGCCTTTGCGCTGTGAGGGGGCAGCTCTGCGGTTATCGCAGAAGTGCTGGTCACATCGCCGCTCCACAGCTCGGTGACGGTGTGTTCGCCGGAAAGCTCAAGCTCCTCAAGGTCAACAGTGATGCTGCCGGCGTTTTCACCCGCGTTGAATATCGCGGCATACTGTCCGCCCTCAGCGTCCTGTGCCGCCCAGACAATGTACTCGCTGTCACCGATAATCCTGCGCCGTACCTGATGTGCGTGACGTGCGCGGCGGTGCATATCAAGAATACGCCGGTTGGTAAGCAGGCTGAGGTCGGATTCCGTAAAGCCGTCAGAAGCCATGTCGCCGCCTATCATCAGCGGGGAGCGGAAGATGCACCACAGGGTCATCATGGTTATCAGCTCGTCCTTGGTAAAG
>SVPT01000130.1 GCA_015065695.1 Oscillospiraceae bacterium
AAGCGCGGCAGTCTTGCAAGGGGCGCGCCGTCCATGACCAGACGGCTGATTTTCACCCGCCTGTTTTTCCAGATGATGCTGCTTATCACACCGCCCATGGATATTCCGCAGACGGCATAAACCTGGCCGCCAAGGTTTTCGAGGATATAGTCCTCAATCTGCTCGGCTTCCTTTTCCACGCTGACAAACTGGCTTGCCTCTTCCTCGGTGTGACCGTCAAGAGCAGGTACGATTACATAGAACTCGTCCTTCAGCCGTTCTATCTGGTATTCCCACATCTGCCATGGCGTGAGAACGCCGTGTATCAGCACAATCGCCCTGTTGTTTTTATCTCCAAAGGTGTGAAACCGCATATCTGTGCCTCCTTCGCCTGTTTTCACAGGAAGTTATACCCGATGAAAAGGCGGCGGTCAACCTCCTGCGGGATAAATTTCCGCAAGGCTGCGGTTATCTGACTATGCGGTAGCCCTCAAACTTGCCCACCCTCGCACGCAGACGGAATACCGCCTCGCCGTCAGTGGTGTACAGCGGTGCAATGCTCTCGCCGGTGGTGACGTTTTCCAGAGCCTGCGCACCGTTTATATGCACCAGAATGTCGGTGTCCTCGGTGTGGCGGTCGGCGTAGGGGTAGACGATGAAGGTGTTGTTGTCGTAGATGAAGGTGCTTATCATGGGTGCGCCCTCAAACCACACGCCGCCTGCGGCAAATTCCTTGCGAATGCGTGCCAGCACAGCCTCGGGCAGGTGCTGCAGCTCGCTGAATGCATCGGGCACGCACAGGGTGAGCATCTCGCCCTTGCCGTAGGTGTCACGGGCAAGAATGGTGTAGCTTTCCTCGTCCTTTATGCCCTTGCACACCGCGCCCCATGTGGCGTTGTTGCGGAATTCCATAACGGGTATGGTGATGTCCTGTCTGCCATGGGGGAAGTCGCGACCCCACACGCGGGGATTTTCCACCATGTAGTCGCGCAGGGTGACGCGGCGGCCGCCGTCACGGATACTGGTGATGCGCTTGAGACCACGCTCCAGCGTTGCCTTTACAAAGCCGCTTGTTACAACGGCCTTGCCGCCGTCTGCGATAAAGCGCTCCAGCTTGTCAACAATGTCGGGGTCGCAGGCAGAGGAGGCGGTGAGCAGCATACGCTCGGCATTCTCGGGGAAGTAGGGGGTGGTGACAATGGGGCAGCCCATCATGCCCAGATAGTCCTGCAGGTTGTCCTCGCCCTGCGAGGCATTGGGAATGTAGCAGGGTATGCCCACCACATCGCCCATGTGGCTCATCAGCGCGTCAAGCTTGTCAAGCATAAAGCCCAGCGCGGGCACGTTGATGCTGTCGGACAGTGCCTGGAAGCAGAAGAGCATAAGCTCCTTGGGCTTGGAGAATGCGGTCAGATATGCCTGCTCAAGGTAGTATTCCAGAAGCTGGCAGTCAAAGGGGTCAAACCAGCCGCCCAGATTGTGGTCTGGCCACAGGCTCTCGAAGTAGCGCATCAGCGAGAAGGAGAGGTAGCGGGGCAGATGCTGGTCGTGGTGTATCGGGTCACGGGTCTCGGTGCCGGTGTAGATGTCGTCAAAGAGGGGGAACTGTCCGGCGGGGTCGTAGCCGGTCTCCTGAAAGGATTCCATCCAGTTGGGGAACTTGATTATGATACGCCCGTCGGGGTTGACCTTCTTGGAGGGGGCAATCATGTACTTCTTGGAAACCTCACGCATCAGGTGCTGGCGGTAGCCCTCCCAGCTTCCGTCGGTGATGCCATGCTCGGCATTGTAGCTGTCACGACCCTCACGGCACTTCCGGCAGGTACAGTTGGTGAAGTAGAAGTCGTCGATTATCCACTTGTCAAAGTGTCTGCCGTTGAATTCGGACACCTTGACGAGGGTGTCTATCATTTCCTTATCGTTGTAGCAGAAGGTGCCGAAAAGCCGCTGGTCCTCGCTGCGTCCGTTGGGCTTGTGGGAGGTGGTGGTTATGCCGCCGCACACCTCAATGCCGTGTGCCTCGAAAACCTCCTTGCACATATCCACCTGCTCGTCGGAGGCAAAGGTGTCGCCACGGAAGGGTTCAAGATACACTCTGTCCAGGTGCATATGTTTTTCAAAGAAGGAAAGCTCCTCTTCAAGACGCTCTCGGGTGGTGTTTGCGGTGCCTGCGGCAACGAAGTATATAGCCACGTCAAAATTTCGGTATTTCTTCATAATTAACACCTCGCAAAACAGTTATGATGTGTTATAATAGCAATTGCAAAATGCATTTGCGGCAAGCTGCCAATCAGATTATATCAAAGCCGCAGAGCTATTACAATACATCAGACGGCGGTATTATTTATTCAATTGATATAAAAAAGTTTGTGAATGTTCCTAATAATTATCAATATCATGCTGGAAGAGGTGTACACAGATGAAAACCCTGATAGAACTGTACGACGAACGCCCTGTGGAGAATGTGCTGGCAACGGAGATGTTCCGTCCCGAGAGAACGGTATTTCTCTGCCCCGCGGAGATTGCGCAGAACAAAAATGTGCATGAAAAGCTGCGTGCGTATATGAAGCATCGTGGGCTGGACAGCGAGCTGGTATTCCTCGAATGCAGCCAGTACAACACCGCGAAGATAGAGCGGCAGCTTGCGGGCGTGGTGGAGAAGTACCCCGAATGTGTGCTGGACATCACAGGCGGCACCGATGCCGCGCTCTTTGCCGGCGGTCTGCTGTGCGCCCGCTCGGATATGCCGGTATTCACCTACAGCCGCCGCCAGAACAGCTTCTTCAACATACACAACGCCCCCTTTGCCGAGGGCGTGAAGTGCGATGTGCGCTATGACGTAAGCTCCTGCTTTATGATGGCAGGGGGCGCACTGCGCAGCGGCAGGTTTGATAACTCCATTCTTTCCGGCTACATGGATGACATAGACCAATTCTTCGCCATCTATATGGACAACAAGAGCCAGTGGACACGCTTTGTCAGTTATATGCAGAAAGCCTCCCAGACCGACAGGGACAGCGACTATATCCCCCTCGAGGTGTCCGCACCCTACACCGTCAAGGGCGACCGCGGCAGCCGCATCAGCGCACCCGAAAAGGTGCTGGAGGACGTGGAGCGTCTGGGCTTCATCAAGGACCTGTACATAAAGACGGGCAGCAGCGTCAGCTTCACCTTCCGTGACCTCAACGTGCGCAAGTGGCTGCGTGACGTGGGCAGTGTGCTGGAGCTGTATGTCTACAAGGTGTGCAGGGACACCGGACTTTTCTGTGATGTGCAGACCAGTGCGATAGTGGACTGGGAGGGCGACGGCAAGCAGGACAACGTCACTAATGAGATTGACGTTATGGCGGTGCGTGGCATCGTGCCGCTGTTCATAAGCTGCAAGACCTGCGCGGTGGACACTGAGGCACTCAACGAGCTGGCAATACTGCGTGACCGCTTTGGCGGCGAGATAGCCAAGGCTGCCATAGTGACCACCCAGAGCTGCCGTCTGGTCACCGCCCACCGTGCTGACGAGCTGGGCATTACGGTCATAGAGCTGGACGACCTGCGCAAGGGGCGCATAGGCGACATCATCAAATCCATGATGGGCGCGAAGTAGTCGGTCAGCAAAGAGTATAGACAAAGAAAAAAGTTTTACCCGGGCATTTCCGCTTCGGGTAAAACTTTCTTTTTTGTCCGGTTATTCTGTTCAGCCGATGTCGTCAAACAGCACAGGAATACGCTGCTTCAGGTCAGCCAGCAGAGCATCGGCAATCTCACGCATCTGCGGGTGTGCGGCGGGGCTGGTGCGCAGGCGCAGGAAGTGCCGCAGCTCACGCATATTCATGGTGACAACTATCTCGGTCTTGAGGCTGTTGGGCAGAATGCTGCGTGCCTCCTCCGGCTTTGCGCCGGCGGCGATGAGGCTGTTGTAGCAGTCCTCTGCCGCCTGCATGGACTGCAGCCACAGGGCATAGGGCTGGGAATCCTTCTCCCAGAAGCAGGGGTCGATGAAGGTAAGCTCACTGCCGAACTTTGCCTGACTGTAGTTGCAGTAGCGGGTGCTTTCCTGGCTGTAGCTTGCCATGCGGTGGCGCACCACCTCGTGGCTTACGCCCCTGTCGCATATCAGCTTGAAGGTCAGCTTCTCATGCTCCAGCACCGATTCGTGACCACGCCCCACAATGCGCCGCACAAACTCGGCGGCGGAGGTGTCGGTAATCTTTTCCTCGCTCTTGTAGCACACACGTCCCGCAATCTCGATGCTTTTGAGTATCTGTGCGCCGTCAAAGGGGGCGATATATTCAAAGCTGGGCTTTATGATTCTCATGGAAGTTCCCTCTCTTGTTCGGTATTCAGTATATTATAGTATATAATGACCCGCACCGCCTTGTCAACATTTCGACAGAAAAAGCCTTGGCAAAAGGGCTGTCCACTGAAAACTTGCAATACAGAGAGCTTTGTGGTAAAATATAATGACCGAATCATATAACGGCAGAAAGGAAGCGTCCATGGCGGCGCATCTCATATGACGATGATAAAAAAGCTGAGGCGGTCCACCCTGACATCTGCCCTGCGCATGGGCGGCTACATAGGGTGGCTTCTGACCGTCATGTTCATCTGCGAGCGCAGTCTGCACTACTACCGGGACGACTCCATGCTCGCGTCTGTCAACATAACCTTCCTCCTTGCTTCGGCGGCAACCAGTGCTGTGATGGTAGTGGTACTGCTGCTGCTGGACTTCGAGGGACTGCTTTCCGATAAGCTGTTCCGCTGGCTGCCCGGCGTGTTCATGGCGGAGAGCGGCATTGCCTTCGCCCTTGCGCACGCAGGCAACAT
>SVPT01000014.1 GCA_015065695.1 Oscillospiraceae bacterium
CGGAAAAGCCGCGTACACCGGCACCCTTCATATGGAACATATTGCTCTGCAGGCGGTAGTTTTCGATGGATATGCCCCGCACCAGTGCGGCGACTGCGTCCTCGTCGTCTATGCAGAATTTCTGCGAGCAGCCATTCCACTTGCGCACGAGGCTGGACACAATCAAATCCACCGACGGGAAGAGGACGTATTGCCCATCACGCTTGAATGTGCAGGGGGAGCGGAGCATCAGGCGGGTGAGCGTTTTGTCGGATTGGGCAGCGGCGGCAAGCAACTCCGATTCATCGGCGATGTACTCCACGCTGTGGCTTTCGGCAGTCAGGGTGACTGCCTCGTCCTCGATGCGGAAGTCTGGCGCTGAAAGGGGCAGCTCCGCAAGCTGTGCCGCTTCATCGCTGAGCAGTGTGACCTGCCACGCAGCCCTGCCTGCGCCAAGGGGCTGCAGATACTGGCTGAGCGGCGTTTCCCCCTGAACGTGCAGCAGTTCTGCCAGCGGGTCTCCTGCCTCACGGCAGAGCTGTGCATACAGCCGATACGCCCAGTCGGGGTAAATGCGTTTGGGCGAATCGGTTGTGAGGATAATGGTGTGTCTGGTTATCATTTTGCACCTCGTTTTGCTGGTTGATTGTCCCCTTGCGGGGTGTGAAAAAGAATTTTTTGGGAGGGACTTATTATGATTTGCCGTCCCCTTGCGGGGGTGGGTGACATGTTGCGTGTAAAGTACTAGAATATTCAATTCCTTTTCCGTCCCCTTACGGGGGGGTAACAAAATAATTGTTTTAGGGAGGGCAACTTTATGATTTATCGTCCCCTTGCGGGGGGGGTAAGATTGCTCTTAGCTTCGCCGATTCGCCACAAACACTAGTCCGTCCCCTTACGGGGTGGGTGATATTTGAAATAGATGATGAAGGAACACCATTCTATAGTCCGTCCCCTTGCGGGGTGCGGCTCAAACGATATCAAGGAGGAAAACACCATGACCTCTTCCGTCCCCTTGCGGGGCTAAACATATATTTTTTACATAAGGAGTTTTTTCTATGATTTACCGTCCCCTCGCGGGGTGGGTAAGACTTTTGATGATGACTGGCGCGAAGTTTGGGAAGAGTCCGTCCCCTTGCGGGGTGGGTAAGACTCCAAAAGACCTATGAAATCGGTTATTGGGATAGTCTGTCCCCTTGCGGGGTGGGTAAGATTCATAAGGGGGTAAACTCATGGAGCAAATGATAGGTCCGTCCCCTTGCGGGGTGGGTAAGACACTTGCGTGTCATTATTTCACACGCGCACAGTGCCCCGCTGTATGCAACTGGGTTCGCGTGCGCTATTTGGCTTTGTTATGCGATATTTCGCTTGCACGGTGGGGAGTACCGCAGGCTGAAGTGCGGCACTCCCCTATCGTGTTTAGTGCATGGCTTGCGGGATTACACTTCAAAATTGATCGGAGCAAACTCCACCTTGCACAGCCCAAAGAGGTAGTATTGACGGTTGAATTGCGTGTATTTGAGCATTCGCGGCGAGATGCCATAGTTTGCGCTGTCATTCTGATGGCGGTGCTTATAGAACTTCCACTGGAGAAGCGAGGAAACAAAGCGTGTCCCTTTCTCCTTGCCGGAAACAGCATACACGATGTTCTTGCCGAAGTAGCCGTTGCCACCGCCCAGCACAATGCAGTCACGGTCATCTATCTGCGCCTCTTTGTCAATGGCGTCAAAGCTATACACATAGGTATCGTAATAGCGGCCATAATAGCTGCTCACTGCGGTGCGGAGCTGCTCGATGGTGATGCCGCCGGTCAGGGTCAGGACAAACTCCACGGTGGTGCCCGGTCTCAGGCACTCGCGCACCAGATTGATGGAATTTTTATTGCCCCTGACGCTGAAATCGTCTTTACGGCAGAGAATAATGCGGCTGTCGTCTATGGGCAGGCTGTCGGAGACCGACACACCATGCATGATGTCGCAGCGAGCATCTTCCGGCTTGACCGTCTTTTTCTCGCCGTATTTCTCGTACTCAATCCTCACCGTATGCAGATAGCGGGTTTCCAACTGCTTTGCATGGTTTCTTGCCACTCTCTGCGCTTCTCTGTCGCGGTAATCAAAGCTGTCAAAGGTATCCTGCGGACGCTGCCCGTCCGCATCAATCATATCAAGCAGCAGGGCGGTGCGCAGTGCGCCTTTGAGCGAGCTGCCCGGGATATACACCCTGCCGTGGGCATCACGCATGAAGCGGTGTATGTCGGCAATGGGTCTTTCGCCCAGGGCATCGGCTGCGCTGACGCTGTTTGTAATGACAGGCTCAAGCTGCTCGGAAGTGAATTTACACTGGTTAACGAGGAAATCGGTCAGCGAGCAGTTCTGCCGCAGCATAAAATCCTCGTACAGCTCCAGCAGGTCGTTGTCGATTATCAGGTTAAACAGCTTTTGGGTGTCCACAAAGGACACCATGTTGCTTTTCCTGTCATAGAGATACATCTTTTTCAGCGTTGCCGCTCCTGAGCCTATATGCACAGGAGTACGCACCGTCAGCGTAACCTTGTAGTGTTCGGCTTTTCTCACAGCTTCACCCCCATCATCATTGCCTTGCCGTAGCGCAGCACAGGGTGCGGTCTTGTCCACTGCTCATCTCTGGGAGCAACGTCGTACAGCGCACCTGCATAGCGGCGCCTGAAGGCTGAACCTGCACAGAAAAAATGCTGTGTCTTTTTTTTCAGCGGCTCGCCGCCGTAGGCAAAGCTCTGGACAAAGCCCGCCCTCCGTATGAGCGAATAGGCGATTTCAGCATCGCCCACAACACCGGCAAGCTCCTCTTCCTGCGGCAGGCTGGCACTGAGCGTAATGAAGTAATCAGCTTCCTCTGCCGTTAGCATACTGTAGAGTAAGCCAAGCTGTCCGCCGGCATTGCCGTCAAAGGGCAGAGTTTCTGCAACAAACGAACCATAGCCCGAGCTGATCTTTCCGCCAATGCCACCTATGCCAAGCTGCTGCATCAGCATCTCCAGCAGCGGCACAAGCTTGTCCTCACAGCGGACAATGACATACAGTCCGCAGCCCTCGGCAAAGGAGAAGCTGCCCACCGAATAGGGCACAGTGTCCTCATTTTCAAACACTGCTGCCCGGGTTGACTGCACCGCTATGCCGAAGCTCTGATGCACAGCGGCAGGAGAAAAGCTTCCCTTTCCCGCCAGATAATCCAGATATTCCCGAAGCTGGTCAATGGGGATATAGCGCAGCTTTTTAGCAGCCTTTCGCTCACTGACGGCCTGCGCTTCGGTCGCCACCCTGCGGATAAAGGGCTTTGGCAGGTACAGCCTTTCTCCGCAGAAAGGAAAGGAATCGCTCAGCCACAGCCTGCCCTCGCGCACAGCGTTGCACAGCCGCTCGGCATCGGTCTGGTCTGCGCCGCCTGCGGCAGTGCAACACAGTGCAGAGAACAGCGTGTCTGCGCAGAAGGTCATGCTGCTGCCTTCCTGCGAGCGGGCATTCTCGCTGCTGCCTATGTGCAGCGGCGCAGTAAAATGCAGCTTAAACAGTAAGGAGCGCATAATTCTCCACACCCTTCAAAATACTGGTATATTGCTCGATCTGCTCATTGGTCAGATTATCGCAGAACAGCGGCTCTACGCTAAAGCCGCTGAAACCCACACGTCCGTTGCCGCGTGTGCCATGACCGCCGAGGTAATCGAGCTGCAGCAGCCTGATGCCCTTGGCAAGCAGGGCGATGTCCTCTTCAATCTGGTCTGCATTCTCGATATTGTAGACGATATTTACATCAAACTCCACACCGCTGACCACTCTTTCAATCTGGCGGGGCATTGCCTCCAGCGTGACGCGGTTGATGGTGTTCTCAAACTTTATCTCGGTAAGTCCGATCTCGCGGAAATCATCTGCGTTGGAAACAAAGGCATCTGAAAACTGCAGGCGGGAACGCCTGATGGGGCTGCTTGAACCAAACAGCCGCAGTATGGGCTCACAGTCCTCGCTGGGGTCCTTTGCCGCATTGTCCTGATATGCTGCCAGCAGAGAGCGCAGCTTGCCCTTGAGCGTACTGCCCGGAACGATGGGCATATGGGTGCGCGGGTCACTGACAACGGGGCTGTCAACAGCACCGATTGCCGAAAACGCGGAGGAACCGCCTATATGCATACCGGTGAGCACCCGCAGTGTTGCGTTGATTTTCAGTTTTCCGTTCATCAGTCTTTACCTCCGTAATATCTGTGATAAGCAACCAGTGCTTCCACATAGTGGGTCAGCTCTATAAAACTCTGGCGATTACTGTCCTTGTGCGCCTCAACGTGCTTTATGTATGACAGCAGGCAGGTCGCCTCAACAAACTTCTTGACATCTCTATCACGGCCGGCCTCGTATGCGACACGGATATGAAGCTGCTGCAGCTTTCTGTAGCTTTCCGTGGAAAGACCCGCTGCCTTACTGCCAAGCTCCACGTTGAATATCTCCATAAACATGGCGATGATTTTTCTTATCTTGGTGGTGGTGATGCCGCCGCACTGTCTCTCGCGCATAAGTTTATCGGCAATATCGATATAGTCCTCCGGCAATGGTAACGCCTTAATCTCCGGAAAGGCATTGCCACCGGTATTCTGACCGCCGCGGTTACTCTGATTATTCCGATTATTGTTCAATTGTCATTCTCCCTTCTCGTTTGTTTTTTCTCGCTTACAGTATATATAAATGTATATCGCAGTGATTAATTGCCTGCGATGCTCGTCACTCTGGATAAAGCTGTACATACTCGATGAAAACTCCTTATAAAGCCTGCGATACGCATCTGTTGCCGATTTTGGTGGCTCCAGTCTGGCAAGAATATAGGCAAAGCGCGCAATATTCAGCCTGTGCCGCCGACCGCCGCGCATCAATTCCAGCAGGCGGTACAGCATAGATGCCCCTCTCGTCTGCTCGGTGCTTTCATTATCAAAAAAGCTTTCCAGAACGCCTTTCTTTTCCCCAAGCACCTGAGCCTGGAAGACATCCCAGCTATAACGGTGGGCGGAGTCGGCTGTGAAGAGCGATACTGCGTCCTTTGTCGGCAACTGCTTGGCATCGTCCTCCAGCATGGCAGTTTCCTCTGCCGCTGCGCCTATCGGATACTTCGTATCAAACAGCCCGATGCCTGCGGATATGGTCAATGCACCGCAGGTGTATTCCCTGAAGGCATTGCGCACAGCAATGGCAGCAACGAGAATATCCTCAAACTTGCCCATGATGAATATGTCATCGCCGCCGGAATATACCACTCTCAGCAGCGGGTTGCCCATGCCTGCTTTGAGCAGAATATCGTTGAGGTAATACTTGAAGAACACCGTCAGCATACGCGACAACGCGCTTGTTCTGACCAGTGAGCGGTGGCTGTCGGGCAGACCGCAGGTGAATACCATGCCAAGATTATCCACATCTCCGCGCAGCACAGCAAGGCTGCCACTTTGCTTTTCTGCTGCACCGGCAGTGTGCAGATAGTCATAATCGGCACTGAATATGCGGTGACTGCTGCCGCAGCTTTCGCTTGGCAGATTCTTTACATACGAACGCACTATGGATACATCAGGCTGTTCTTCTGCAAAGACCAGCCAACGTGCCCCGTTCAGCGCAGGCACTTCAATTGACAGATATTTACTGTCGAGCGTTTCTGTCGTGTAGACGACCAGCCTGTCATCAGCCAGCAAACGTCCCAGTGTTTCCATGTCTGCGCACCATTTGCAGCGATTTTCCCCGTCCTTAGTCGTCCTGACTGCTGACCTTCCGCACACGCCGCATTCACGTCCGTCGTCATATCCGGACAGCTCCAGAAGCTGCTCTGCAGTATATTTATTCAGTTTCCGTGCAGATACCTGTCCGCTCAGTGAACTGAACAGACTGTTATATGCTGCCATATTTTTGCCGCCGGTAAGTACACTGACCGAACAAGGCACCGATGCAGCCGCAACATACAGCGCACCGGAAAAGTTTTTGCGCAGCCAATCGTTTGCTGCTGCATCAAGATGCTTCAGCACCGCCTTTGCAGATGGGATATTGGGCAGCAGGAAGTAGCAGCGTCCGCCGCCATTGTAAAGCAGATTGGCTCTGGTCAATCCGCAGCCTGCCAACAGCTCATCTGCCAGATGCTCCGCAAGCATATCCAGCATGAAGGAACGTGCCCTGAGTGAGCGCAGCGCACCCGCTGACGAAATGCTGTAGATAAAGCTTTGTATTCCCGACATATCCCATGTGCAAAGCAGAAGGCTGTCCGCATCGGCGGCGTCCTTGGGCGTATTGCCGTCGGAGAGATATGCATACAGGCAGGTGGCCGCAGCAGTGCGCAGGCGAATGTGGTCGTACAGCGAAATATCCGCACCGTCCTCACTGTCTGAGCAGGACACATAGGAGGCATAATCCTCTATATGCCGCAGCACAGCGTTGATGCTCTCTTCATCTGCCCTGACAGCAGGCATTTTATCCAGCATTTCTGCGACAATTCTACCTGCGCTGTCGTTTGGCTGTGGGTCGGCAGCCGGATAATTGGGCTCAGCTGACAGCCTCACCGGTGCAAAAGTATACTGACTTCCGCTGTTGCTGTATGACGTAAGGTATTGGAACACCGGATGCAGTGCCGCCGTTTTGCCAATAGGGCAAGGCAGCATCTGCTCCGACACCTCGATGCACTGCCGAATCAGACTTTCATCGCCTTCAATATCCAGCGGCGGCAGCTCCTTTTTAAGTGCCAGCAGCTCCTCCCAAATGGTCAGCACTGCTGCGGCAAGCCAGCCGCCTGTGTTGATTCTTTCTTCATTTATGCTCATATACTTACCTCGGGCTTTCTTCCCTATATCATGTTCTTGATTATTTCGTTCATTCCCGCATAGCTTGTTGTGAGAAACTCTTTTCTGAATCCTATTCTGCAATATTCCGCAAGCTCCACCAGCATTGCAACGATGTTTGCAGGAGAAATGCCTGCAAACTGCCAGATTTTCTGTTCATCGACCGACACTATCTCATGCGCGGCGATATTTCTTACCTCAAACTCAACCTCACGAAGTTTGCTGACCGCTTCGGCTATGGAACTGAATTTTTCAGCTTCATCTCCACGCTCGGTCTTTTCGTCACACAGCATTGTTATAATAGGCACCATATTTGTTGCTGACAGCGGAGAATCTTTGTATCTGCCCAGGCTCCTGTCCAGATACTCCAGCATCTTTGTTCCGCATTCATCTCTATCAAGCTGGTTCCGCCTTAGATCCCACACCCCGTTTCTTCTCTGTGAACAATATCTGTATATTGAAAGATTGAAGCATCTTGCAAGGAGCTGCTCGCATATATCACTGAATATGGGTGTTATCCCTCTGATGAAGTCTATGTACTCTCTGCGCTTGAGCTTAATATCCAGCCACAGAATATACTCACACATATCTCGTGCAGGACCTGCGTATGTGGGCATCAGTTGTTCCAGGGTCATATTGGCAGTCAGTGCTGCACGTTCCATTCCCGCCCAGTCAAAGCGGTATCTGCATTCAGCCGCTGTAAGCAAACCGATTGCCTCCGTGCTGAATAATTGGCGGGTTGCTAGGGCAGTATTCAGTGCCCCAGAATAATCGTAGGCATCAAGCTGACGAAGAACAATATTGGCAGAAACCTTTTTCAGTATGTAATCCAGTGGATCCTCTATGCAGCGGTTAACGAAATTAGGATTATTATCCTCGTTAAGTTCCCATTGGATCTCCAGCGAATAATCCTTAGCCGTATCAGACATACGATCAGCGGAAAAACCGCTTAACGAATCGGCCACCTGGACAAGAGTGTATCGTCCATTGCTGAAAGCGGCAAGTGTATTCAATGTGTTCTTTATAGCAGTAGTTCCGGAAGAATAATTGAGAAGAATGGTATGTTCCGGATAACATTCACTGACTATCTTTAGCTGCTGTTCCAAGTCATCGAACACCCGCTCTGCCAGATGAGGTTCTGTCAATTCAGGGCGCTCTATTTGCTCGATTGCTATTTCGATCCCCTCACGTTCACACAACCACTGTATACCTTTTCTAAATCTGTCGTCCTGCGCCTGTCGTCCCAGCATACCCTTGGAAAGGTACATTACAACCCTCTCAGGACGATAAACACGGCATATATGCAGTACGGCTGCATCGTGGCAGTTGCAAATAGGATCACTCTTCCCCACTGCGGTAAAGAGCAGGTATTTTTTCTTAACTTCCATAAGATCACCTCTAAAATTCACAGCAAATTCACGTCATTTTTGTTAATTGTACCCATATTATAGCAAATTATATCAACGAATTCAACACTGTACGAAGTGTAATTTTGACGTAAAAGCTCGGAGTATCATCTATCACAATGACGTCATGCCACGAGACAAAGCCCTAAACAATCACTAGATTTTCACTTGCTATGTCCAGCATCACGCCTCTTCTATCAGATAGACCGAAAAGGGCAATGCCATATTTTCGGTAGGGGCATTACGGTTTTTGCGAAGCTCCTTTTCCACAATCTTTTTAGCCGTGGCATCGGTCTGGGGGTCATCCACAACTCCGATGAATTTTTTTCCTGCGTCCATCAGCCGTGCGATGGTTTCGTTCTTGAATCTGGAGATAAAGCCAAGCTTATCGTCCTCGGTCAGATGGACGGCAACCGCCCACTCATCGTGTTCGTTCTCCGGCTCACGGAAAAGCATCAGCTCTGTACCCGGTGTAATGGCGTCCAACGCCGCCTGCTCCTCTTCACTTTCTATATGAAATTGCAGACCTGCGATGCCTGTTTTCAGCACCAGTATTCTTCGCTCTTTCGCTTTGGAGGCATCTCTCTGATACATTCTGCCGCGTAACGACTGCGGCGCTTCCTGAATCAGCTTACTCATGGACAGTCACACCTTCTATCATCGCGCAAATTTCCTTTGTACGGCGTTCCCTTTCGGCAGTTGCTGCACGGAAGCGGAGCGCCAGTTCTTCTTTATATGCTTCAGTTTTCGCAGGGTCAGACAGCATACCGGACGCGGTATACGGAAACCTGAGCCTTATCTCCTGCATCTCCCCGATAACACTGTCTGTCATCTGACGGCAGCGGGCACATTCCTCCCTTAGCACAGCCTCTTCGTCGGTTGGCACAAAGCTGCTGTATATCTCAGCGGCAAGTGAATAGTCGGCAGCATATTCCATGCCCCGGGCTATTTCATCTTTCGCCATTTCACTGCCATTATCGCCCGCAAGCAGCTCGCGCAGCAATTCCTGCGGCACCTCTTCCTGACTATACAGCATCTCATGAATCAGCCTCAGCGCATCCACATCTCTGTGGCGGTATGCCTCCTGCGCCTTATCGTACAAGTGGCGCTGCGCCTCTTTCAGCTCTGGATGCATCTGCGGGTGAAAGTCCTTGAGTATTTCACTGTATAGCTGCTGCAATTCATTGGTTTGCTCGGTGGAAAGCTCGGCATATTCCTGCGGCGCTTCAGTTCCGGCAGCCTCCCGAAGCATCTGTCGGCGATGCTCCTCAAGCTCTTTATCGATTGCTGCCTCATCTATCGGTTCACGGCGGTTAAGCGCAGCCTGAATCATCTGCTGCTTCATTTGAAGCAGTTCACATTCGATCTCTTCCCTGATCACGGTCTCCTCATAGGAACCGATTTTATCCATATATTCCTTTTCGAGGCGGGGACCCTCGATGTACAGCAGCCTTTCCCGCTGCTCATACAGGCTGAGAAGCGTGTGGCGTGCTGATGCTGCCTCGTTGTACAGCCACTGCGCAAAGGTGTGTCTGCTCATCTTACATCATCTCCAATGCCAGAAGTATGTCCTCCAGTGTCAGTTCAGCCAGCTTGCTGTCGGTAATATTGCTGTCCATAACCAATCGGTTGGCCTGCTGATTGATGGCACGCTCAAACAGATTGCGCACAGCGCGGGCGTTTCCGAAATGCTCCTCACGGTTTGCGTACATTTCGTCCAGCCTTTCCCTGAGAGGGGCAGCCGGATCTTCTGCAAGTGTATATCCGTTTGTTTCGCAAAAGCGGTCAAAAATCGCCAGCAGGTCACTGCCGGTATAGTCCGGAAAATGAAAATACTTGTTGAAGCGGGAACGCAGACCGGGATTGGATTCGATGAATTTATGCATCAGCTCATCATATCCGGCAACAATGACCACCAGCTCATCACGGTGGTCCTCCATTGCCTTCAGAATGGTCTCGATGGCTTCTTTGCCGTAGCTGTCCTCTTTGTCATTGGCAAGCGCATACGCTTCATCAATGAAAAGGACTCCGCCCAGTGCCTCCTGAATTACCTTCTGCGTCTTGATTGCCGTCTGAC
Source organism: Oscillospiraceae bacterium (assembly GCA_015065695.1). Classification (GTDB taxonomy): domain Bacteria; phylum Bacillota; class Clostridia; order Oscillospirales; family Acutalibacteraceae; genus SIG598. Next base: position 10,289 of record SVPT01000014.1, read on the forward strand.
CGAGGTAGCCCGCAACCAGACCGCTTCGGTCGGTTTCGACGAGCTGCCCCTGCGGCAGAATACCCATCAGATAGTACAGCCTTGCCACCATGCGGGCGACGGTTGTCTTTCCTGTTCCGGGATTTCCCGTGAACACCAGATGATAGGAAACGGCTGGCACCTTCATGCCCCGCTGTGTACGCATCTGGCAGATTCTTATAAAATTGAGAAGGCTCTGCACGTCATTCTTCACCTTATCCAGACCGACCAGCCCATGCAATTCGGCGAGGACGCTTTCCAGTGTTTCCTCCGCATCATCTTCTCCGGCTGCGGGCTTACTGACGGTCACTCCACTTGCGGGAGCGAAAACGTCCAGCTCGTCTGACTGCTCGGGAGCAAGGCTTATGTTCAATGTTATGGTCGGGGCAGAATTCTCCGCAGGGGAAGCAGAAACATCGCTGCCGGAAAGGGGATTGACCTCCTCGCGTCTTTTGTCATCTGACAAAGGCCGGCAGTAGCCTGTTTGATTGAGCGGCGTCACCATCTCAGGGTGATATTCTCTTTCCTTGCCTGCGGCTACCCGCTGTTCGTCACAGTAATCAAGCAGCAGGTCGCTGATGCCCATCAGGGCATTGGCCTCGTCTATCGTAAAATCGCCGTTTATCAATGCCGCAAGCACCAGAAAGCGCCCAATGGAGTCAGCGATTGTCCGGCTTTTGCTGGTGTTGTTTTCCTTATCCTTTGCGGCGATATTCCGAAAAAACATGGGAATATTCATCTCGCGGGAGTCATCACCCGCACAATCCAATGCGGCAATAACCTGCGCGACGGTATAATTCTGCCCCTTGAACACAGGCAGAAGCTGCACATAATCCTCTGAAAAGAGCTTATTCCCCGCCCACACTTTCAGTGTTGCAGCCATCAGCCATGTGCGTATTTCTTCCTCACAGTAATCAGCATCACATTGCGCTATATCGTCCACCAGACCGTTGAGAGCCGCTTTTATCTCTTTGATTTTCACAGAAACACCACCCCGCAATCAATCGTTCAGCAAGCATAAGCCCCATAAACCATCCTGTGCATTTTTGTGTTGCTTTAGTTCATGGCAATTTGCAGTTATTCATATTAATTATACACTCCGTTTGCGGACAAAACAAGGTGCGGGGTGAAATATGGTGGGGCGCAGACGCGGTGTTCGGGTGACGATCACTGCGTTTGACAGTGCGCAAATCTTATGTTACCATATGGTAAAGCAATGTTGTTTACTGCATTACGCACACGAAGGGGACACAATAATTCGAAACATCTTTGTGGAAGGGAGTTTATCACAATGGCTGAAAAGGGCACTACATTTTACGCTGCTACGGTCGGCAACCTGATCGCAGGCATATTTTCCTCTCCCGAAAAGGCACCCGACGGAGCTGATATATCGGAGATCACCCCCATTTATATTGAGGGCTCGCCACGCTCCGAAAAATACATATGTATGGCTGAGGGAACGTGGAGCGTAGTTCACTATAAGGACGGACAGTTTTCCGGAGAAGATTCTGAAACCGGACCAATATGGGGTTATAATCCTCAAAGCGCGATAGCGGGGCTGTTTGGATACAACTTCAGCCGCCAAAGCGTTAATATGACCAATTTGGTTATGTATGAGATTGACAGAGTATATCTCGGTGAGAACGTCGATAATCTGAACAAAACCGCGCCTTTTCCGGATATTGCACATTCCATTTCTAAACACTGCAGGGTTACCCCCGAAACAGCGGCAACAGACTATATCGGTTTGTACCTTGCCGAAAAGAGGAAACAGGAAGAGCTTGCCAGGAAGCACAGTGCGGTCAAGGTATCGGTTATCGGCAGCAAGCTGATAACTCTGAAATGCTCGTTTATTCTTGAAAAAGAAAAAGTAATTTTTTGCGGAACATCTCTCGCCTCTCAAAGACGATTATTGGAAGAACAGCTCTTAATGCATTTTTCCGAGAATGAGCTAACTCGGCTGGCTGAAATATTGCAGAGCGTGGTCAGCACATCTGTGCCGGAGACACTTTCATGTTTCAGGAATCTGAGTGATGAAGAGAGAAAGCCGGTTGAAAGGGCACTTGATTATGTTCTGCCGGTAGGGGGAAGAAGATTTTCAATCGAGCATTATAAGTAATGCTACGCATTCAACTTCATGGAGATTTCCATAGATGTTGCACTATACTTCCGCAAACTGAAATATGACAAGATGGCTGACGGTGCGGCGTAACAGAAATCAGCTCACGCTCGTCGGAACTTAATATGCTTTGGAAATGCAAGAAGCCGAGAGTCTTGTAAAAGCAAGACTTTCGGCTTTTTGCGTTTCCGTATTGTCAGGCGCAGGTTTTGCTTACGCAAACGATTCAGAAAAAAGAAAGCATCAATTTTGCATCACTGCCAATTAACTGCGCTCTATATCATACTCCCGGTTTATCATATCCACAAGCTCCTTAGCCGGAAGCGGCAATGTATGCCCTTTTTTTCTTGCGAGTATAATTTCTCTTGTGGGAAGAGGTTCAGACAAGGAAACAGCGCACACGTCGTTTTCCGTTTCAAGGAACTGCTCCGGCACGAAACCTATTCCCAGACCGTATTTGACAAGGGGAAGAATCTGGTCAGCCGTTGCTGCTTCGATATCCGGCGAAAAGCTGCAATTGCGCTTGAGGAATTCATTGGAATAGAAATCAAATGTAGATGTTCCCGCACCGAGAGAGATTATCGGATATTCTGCCAGCTCGGCAAAAGACACGCTTTCCTTGATTGGAAAGCTTTTGCTGCACACGGGAACCTCCTGCAGCAGGGATAGCTTTGTTGCAGTCAGCTTGCCTGTAATATCTGCGGGAGTTGTAACAACAGCGAAATCCACCAGTTTATTTTCTATCATTCTCAGTGCCTGAGGAGAGGAAACATTCAGCAGCTTGATTCTTATACCGGGATACAGTTGATGATAGCCGCGAAGGATAGGCAGCAGGCAGCATCTTAGGGCAATTTCGGTGGCACCTATGGAAACCAGGCCGTAGTCCATGCTGTGCTTAGCCGACACTGCCTCTTCGCCCGCCTGAATATGCTCAAAAGCGATGGCGATATGCTCGTATAACTCTTTGCCGTCCTCGGTCAGTCTTACGCCTTTATTTGTTCTTTCAAAAAGCGTGCAGCCAAGCTGCCTTTCAAGTGTCTTTATTGCTCTTGTCAGGTTTGGCTGATTGCTGTACATTACTTCTGCCGCACGGGTAAAGCTTTTGTATTTTGCAACATTGTAGAAAACGCGATAATGGTCGTAACTGATATTCATATCAAATCACCATATCATATTGATATATTGCATATAACGGATATACATTTTACACATACCATGAGATGCATTATAATATGTCCAACACGAGATGTCAACCGATGTCAACGCAGGAGGGAATTAATCATGGAGATTTCTTTTATTACCGAACTGATGGAAGCCATTACCATACTTTGCTTTGGTCTGTCGTGGCCTGTTTCCATCCGCAAATCGCTTATCTCAAAAACCGCCAAGGGCAAGAGTCTGTTCTTTGAAGTATTTCTGCTTGTGGGATACGCCTTCGGAATTATGCGCAAGATAATCCAGCTTACCGTTCTTGGCTGCTCCGGCGGAATATTTTGCCTGAGTTTCTTCTTTTATGTACTCAACTTCATAGAAATATCCATAGATGTTGCGCTGTACTTCCGCAACCTGAAATACGACAAGATGGCTGACTGTGCTGCGTAACAGAAATCAGCCTGCGGTTATTGGAATTTGATACGATTTGGAAATGTAAAAGCCGAGAGCCTTGGGTGATCAAGGCTTTCGGCTTTTTTGTATTCCGTATTATTAGAACGCACGTTTTTGCTCGGACACAACGATTCTGGAAGGGACAGAAATCACTGGATGTGCATCAAGCAATTTACTGCGCCTACCTATATCACTGCTGATTAGGCCCGCTTAGCAGGCAGACGAAGCATGGCACCAATCTTATTGTGTCCATAGAATATGTTCTATACAACAACAAAGCGGCTACAAGAAGGGGTATTGAGGACGTGGAGCTTGTCAAGGAAGTTCTTAATTATGGCCCCCAATTTATTGATATACAGAATATCAGTGATTATCGTGTTTTTCTGTCCGTTCTGGAAGATGAAGATGTTATCGTTATTGCCGGCTAGGGGTGCCGTGGGTAAAATCTAAAATTTTCTTGAGAATTCAGAAAATTATGATTGCTCTATCTGTTCAAATTTGATAGAATAATGTGTGTATTTACGATTATTTTCAAGGGGTGTATGTCCATGAATAAACTGCGAAGGGTTATCGCTTGTACTCTTGCCTGCACACTTTCCCTTGCCGTCCTGATTATATGCGCCGGCTGCGGCAGACAGAATGACCCCACTGTAGTGACCCTATGGCACGTTTACGGCGGTCAGGCAGATTCTCCTCTCAATGCTCTTATTGATGAATTCAACGCCACAGTGGGCGCGAAGCAGAATATCCGTGTACAGGTCACCAGCGTGACCAACACCAACACCATTCACGAAAACGTGCTGGCTTCTGCATACAACGACCCCGGAGCCCCCGAGCTGCCCGATATGTTCATCTCCTATCCCAAGACGGTGCTTGCTATGCCGGATGACACTGTACTGGTGGACTATTCCGAGCATTTCACCAAGGCAGAGCTGGATAAGTTTATCCCCGAGTTTATCGAGGAGGGCATGGTCAATGACCGCCTGACGGTGCTGCCTGTTGCCAAATCCACCGAGATAATGTTCATCAACAAGACCGACTTCGACCGCTTTGCTGCCGCCACAGGGGCGCAGATAAGCGACCTGACCACATGGGAAGGGCTGTACGGTCTGGCTGATGACTACTACGCCTGGACCGACGCAAAGACCCCTGACATCAAAAACGACGGCAAGACCTTCTTTGTCCACGACTACCACTTCGATTATTTTCAGGTGGGCGTGGAATCGCTGGGCGAGAGCTTTTTTGAGGGCGAGGGACTGGCTTTCGGTCCTGCCTTTGAGCAGGTGTGGAAGCCCTACGCACGCGCAACCCTTGAGGGCGGCGTGTGGCTGCAGAGCGGCTACGCAACCGAGCCTCTGCGCACGGGCGATTCCATCGTGTCGGTTGCTTCCTCTGCAAGCGTGCTGTATTACTCCGACACAGTGACCTACCCTGACAATGTTTCCGAGAAGGTGGAGATTATCGCTCTGCCCTGCCCGGTGTTTGAAGGCGGGGAAAAGCTGGTCATGCAGCGTGGCGCAGGAATGTGTACTGTAAAATCCACCCCCGAAAAGACCAAAGCCTGCATCACCTTCCTCAAATGGCTGACCGAGCCGAAGCACAATGTGGATTTTGTCACCTCTCTTGGATATATGCCTGTCACCACCGAAGCCTTTGACAGCTATCTCACCGATGCCATAGACGGCCTGACCGACCCCAAGTACAAATCCCTGTACGAGGCATTCATTGCCACGCAGCAGGAGTATACATTCTATAACGCACCCAAGCTGGACAGCTATCTCAAGCTGGAAACCCGCTTTGAGGAAATGGTAAGAAGCAGCCTGACAGCAGGCAGATATGCCTATCTGGAGCAGGGCAGGAGTATTGATGAGCTTACCCTTTCCGTTCTGGAGGATTTCAAGCAAAGCTACGCAGATTAAGCCATTACCATTATTTAATACAAGGAGGCAGGCGGAATGACCGATATGATTCTTGACCGGATAAGAAGAATGCGCACTCTGCTTGCCGAAACCAAAAAGCAGGAAGTGAGTATGCGCTTCCGCCTGAACCTGTACTGGCTGAGTATGCTGGTTGCGCTGATTGCCGCACTGCTTCTTGTGCTGAGTGTTACCGGTGTTTTCTCCGACTCCCAGCGCAAACTGGGCAGCACCCTTGACCTGCAGCAGCAGAACACCGCGGATCGTATTGCCCGCCACACCGACACGCTGACCGCACAGGGCATTTCCCTTTCCAATATGCTGAGCGATGAGCTGAGTGGTTTTCTCTCCGATGGCAACCTTACCTTTGATGACCTGAATAACTCCCCCGAGCTTATCGCGGAGGCCGAGGAGCGGCTGTACTATGTGATGGACACCACCCTCCGCACCGCCGAATGCAGCGGCGTGTATTTTATTCTGGACGTCACCGCCAACACAGGGCTGGAAACGTCAGGTCACTCCCGCGCAGGTCTTTACCTGCGCTATTCCGACCTTAGCGGAGTAAACTCCGCGGACAAGCACACGGTGCTTTTCCGCGGCTCGCCGCAGGTTGCGCGCAGCAAAAATGTGGAGATGCACAACCGCTGGAATCTGGAGTTTGACACAACGCTCATTCCCTCCTATGACACCGTCATCAACAGCCCTGTTGACCGCTTGGCTGACGGCTGTATGTGGACAAAGCGTATGCCCCTGAAGGATACCTGGGAGAGCGCAATGCTGCTGTGCGTGCCCATCATCGACCAAAGCGGTGCGGTGCGCGGAATGTGCGGCATGGAGCTGAGCGACCTTTATTTCCGCCTGTCCTATGTTTCCTCCCACAGCACCTACGGCAGCACCCTGACAGTGCTGACCCCCTGCGAGGAATACAACATAAATCTGGGCGATGCCATGATAGGTCATTCGGAGGACGTTTATCTCTCCACCGATGGCATCATGTCCATATCCCACGGAAAATACTACAACACCTACTCCATCGAAGGAGAGTGCTATCTTGGTCAGCACCGGCATCTTGCCGTACACACCCACGATGACAAGCCGCTTGCAGTGCTTACCCTGCTCCCGGAAAGCAGCTACAGCCGCTCGGCGCGCACCAGCCGCTTTTTCTGGACGGTAGGCTTCCTCGCCTTCTTCCTCATCTCACTGGGCACATCGTTCTATTTCTCCAAGATATTTGTGCGCCCCATCACCAATATGCTGGACAGCATACAGCAGGATACTGTGGACGAAGACCAGCAGTCGGGCATACAGGAGATAGACCAGCTTCTCAGATTTATCCGTGAGCGCACCCAGAAGCAGACTGATGGCGGGCTGCCCCCCAACATCGAAAAACTCTTCACCGCCTTCACAGCGCGGGTCAGCACACTCACCTCCACCGAGCGCACCATTCTGCAGTATTACATCGACGGCTACGACATCAACTCCATCGCTGAGATGGCGTTCATCAGCGTCAACACGGTCAAGAAGCACAACACCAACATCAACCGCAAGCTGGAGCTTTCCACCCGCGAGGAGCTGCTGCTCTATATCGATCTTTACCGCAGATGCGGACGTATTGACGAGATTTCCAATACCGCCAAACCTAGCCAAGAGGAATAGCACTCTATAATATTTGCAGTTTATCCGTGAAATTTTCGCTCTACCCCACAGGCATACATGGCTCTGTTTTCTGAGCCGTGTATGCCTTTTGTTTGTTCTCAAAAGAAGCATCAGGAATTTTGCAGTATTTCTGCACAATGGGGGGCACTTAGAGTGCAGGACAATATGCACACACACGGCGCTGAGTGTATGTGCATATTGTATACTACTCTGTAGTATATCGGCGTATTTTGCCGTAATTTACTACTCAGGAGCATTTACTCCAGCCGAAAATAATGCTACTATGCACCCACACCAAGACAAAAACTCACGAAGCAAAGGTGGTGAAAAAACCATGGAAACCATGATCCATATCCTGCCCGACCAGATGGCAGATAACTCTTCCTCAGAGGAGTTTCGTTTCAGTATTGGCTGTGCGGAGTGCGGTCAGCCGGTACACAGCCTTCCCGTCCGTTTCTCCAAGGCAGGTGTCCTGCCGCCCACCGACGGCAAACAGGTCGTATATACCGCCCTGTACGAAAGGGAAAAGGAGAACGCACGTCGGCTGGCAGTAAAAAGCATCGGCGAGCATCTCAGCCTGTGCCCCATCTGCGGACGGCTGGTGTGCGATCGTTGTTTCCTCGTCTGCGAGGATCTGGATATGTGCGCAGCCTGTGCAATGCGGCTGCAGGAGGAGGGCGAGCCGGTCATATCTCCTGCCCTGTCCGAGTCTCCTCACAATCCGGATCACGGCGACCAATAAAACATATTTTCAATTGGCACAATCAGACTACACTGCACAATCACTATCAAGGAGGTAAAGAACATGAGCAAATCAAACGGCACCGTCAACTCTAATCTGCCGAGAATGATCGTCAGGGAGCAAACGGCAGCCAACACCACCGTCCCGCCTCTGCCTGCTATGCCCGAGGGCTACCAGTACGGCGGAGAATGGATGGATCCCCAGTGGAAGAAGGACGTGAGGACAGGCAAGAAGCTATTTAAGAACTTCCCTTTCCAGATGGGTGCAATTCTGCTGGCAACAGTCGGTCTGGCTGTAGGACTGGGGCTGGCAGGCAACGCCTGTGCAGCTTCCAGGAACCCTGTCGATGACAACAAGGGAGGCTACTCCCAGAACTATGGTGACGACAACCCCGGCGACATGGACCTTGGTGGCAGCGCTGCCCCCGGCGGTCTGCTTGGCAGCCCCGTCAGCGGTGCTGTCGGCGATGTCGGTGTTACTATCAAGGGCTGCAAGTTTGCAGAGGACTACTATGGCGAATCCTGTGTCATGGTTGAATATGAAATAGTCAACAATGGCAGCGAAAACGCCGTGTTCTATATGCTTGACCACAAGGTGTTCCAGAACAATGTTCAGCTTACTCCCTCCATCGGCAAGACCGAGGAGTACGATAACATGGAACAGACACTTGAGGTACAGCCCGGAGGCACACACACCGTACACTGCCTGTACGTTCTGGGCAATTCCGAAGACCCCATCACCGTTGAGGTGGGCGACCTTCTGCAGATGACCAGTGACAAGGTTACTGCACAGTTTGACCTCGCCGGAGAAAACGTCCCTGCTGCTCCCGTTGAGGAAGAAGACACCGGCAGCAGCAGCGGTGCATTCATCGCCCCTGTAGTCGATGGTATCGAGCGAATCACCGGCACTGTTGACGATGCCTACATCGAGATCTATGACTACAACCTCTGGGAGGACGCTTCCGGTCAGAAGTACATCGTCCTTTCCATCGAAGAGACCAACATGGGCGGCAGCGCTTATCCCGCCTCTGCTTTCTATGAGGTCTATGCCGAGCAGGACGGCTATGAGCTGACCCACGTTACCGGCGGAATGGAAGGCTATGGCGATCAGTTCCTTGCCGACCTCGCACCGGGCGAGACCCGTCAGGTTCACCTGTTCTTCCGCGGAGTAAACTTTGACGGCGGCGTGGCTAAAATCTCCCTTTACAACTTCTTCAATGAAGATGAATTTGTCGGCATTGAAGCAAATATGTACAGCCTGGATTAAGAAAGAGGTGAACAGCAACCATGAAAAAATTTGATTTTAACGAATTTATCGGCGGCTTCAAGGAAATGTTCAAAAGCCCCGACAACATCAAGGTTATCCTCACAACAGTGCTGGCACTGTTCCTCGTGCTGTTCATCGCCATGGGCGGCTGCGCTTCCTGCGGCTGTCAGGGCATAGTCCGCTGCAATGGCTGCGGCAGCTCTGAGGTTTCCGATGCGCCCGACGGCGGCAACAATGTTCAGGACGGCAATGGCTCTTCCCTGTTTGAGGGCATGACCCCTGCCGCCGCAACCATCTCCGATGAGTACGCGGGAGCTGCCGCTACCATCTTCTATCCCGTTGAGCTTTGCACCTACACCGAGGACAGCACTCAGTTCTGGGCAAACTGGGTCGGCAGAATTGCTGTCGCTGCCGACGGCAAGTTCTCCATACAGCCCGATTTCGATTATATTTCCAATTCCTACAAGGCTGACGGCTCCAACTGCGCCACCTTTGAGGAGGTACAGCAGTCCTTCCAGGAGCGTTACGGCAGCAGCCCTGAAACCTACGGCGAACTGACCGCAGGCGGCAACAACGGCTTCTGGTATGTATACGGCGGCTACACCACCGCTGTGTTCCCCGTGCTGGATACCAACCTCGTGCTTGAGATTTCTCTCATTCCCGCAGACCTTGACCAGAACGCAGACGATGCCACTGCAAAGGCATCTGCACTGATGCAGGACGAAGAACTGCTTGCTATCCTTGACACCCTGCAGATAACCACTATCGACACTGTCCCCGATGCTTCCACATATACCTTCGAATAAGCATCACACCTCCCCCCTCCCGCAGCGTTAATGCGGGAACGGCAATAAACCACACTACTGAACGATACCATAAACATATTATTGATTATTTGAAAGAGAGGATTATACCATGAAATATCAGATCATCGGCGAGCCCCTGCCCGTAGCAGTCTGCACCATAAACCCCGGCGAGACCCTTATTTCCGAGCGTGGCTCCATGAGCTGGATGACTCCCAACATCAAGATGGAAACCAAAGGCACCGGCGGTCTTGGCAAGATGATCGGACGTCTGGCTTCCGGCGAGTCCGCTTTCCAGAACCGCTTCACCTCCGAGAGCGGCGAGGGCATGATTGCTTTCGCTTCCAGCTTCCCCGGCTCTATCCGCGCCTTTGAGATTGCACCCGGCAAGGAAATGATCGTCCAGAAGTCCGGCTTCCTCGCCAGCGATGACACTGTTGAGCTGTCTGTGTTCTTCCAGAAGAAGCTGGGCGCAGGTCTTGCAGGCGGCGAAGGCTTCATCATGCAGAAGCTGTCCGGCACCGGTACTGCTCTGATCGAAATTGACGGCTTTGCTGTTGAGTACGAGTTGGAAGCAGGTCAGTCCATGATCATCGACAACGGCTATCTGGCTGCTATGTCCGCCACCTGCACCATGGACGTCCAGATGAACAAGGGTCTGAAGAATATGCTCTTCGGCGGCGAAGGTATGTTCAACACCGTCGTCACCGGCCCCGGCATCATCGTCCTGCAGACCATGCCCATCACCGGCGTTGCCAACGCCCTCATTCCCTTCCTGCCCTTCGGCGAGAAGAAATAAGTCTGGTTTTCTATTTCCCGTTCAATTGAACCAATAGCAACTATCAAGACCCGAACCTTTTGCCGCAAAGCAGAGGGTTCGGGTCTGGTAATTCGAGAAATCATGTTGTATAATATTTCATAACAAAAACAAAGGGAAGTGAACCGAATGAAAAAGATGATTTCTATGTTCTGTGCTGTGCTGCTGTGCCTTATGTGCCTTGCTGCCTGCGGCGACAAGCCGGAAAAGCCCGACAACGCTGTCTCTCCCACCAATCATGTGTCCCAGTCCGACACAAACGGCAAGGACGCCGCTGCGATAGGTGAATCCAACGACCCCGCAGAGCTGCCCGGCAAACGGTACGATGACATCACCGACGATGATTTTGCCGATACCTACTGGGTGGCGGTGGAGTTTGTGTCCGTCGAATCGCAGGTGGAGGTCAATCCCATGCCGTGGGAAACCTGGAACGTAGACCTTATCCTCTACAAAGAGGGCGGGGCAAAATTCCGCAGCGTTATGTTTGATTCCTACACCGAGGGCGCGCAGATGTACAGCGACTGCTGGTGGAGTGTTGATGAAGATGCGGACGAACTGCAAATCGGGCTTTACGATGCCGAAACCCTGCTTATCGGCAAGTTGAAGGAAGGACAGCTGTATATGGAATACAGCGGCGGCACACTGCGCTTTGAACGCGGAGAAGAAATGCCGATAAACGGTGATGAATGGTGCACTGCCGACCTTGTTGGCACATGGAAGCTGGAAACCCATGAAATCGAAGGCTACGGAGGAACCGCTGAGGAGATGGGCATGAGCGGCTCAATAACCTTCTCTGCCGATTACCCCGGTCTCACCGCCAACTTCGTCAATCATCAGGACAACGGCAACGAGATCTCCGTGTGGAACGCGCCGGTGGAGCGTACGGATCTTGGTCTGTACGACGGCTGCTACAACACACGTTGGACCGTTATGTTCGAGCTTGAGCCGGACGATATTTCTTACAAGAGGGAATGCTGGGCCACTATGGTCGACCGCGACACCCTCGAGGTAATGCTCTTCTCATATTATGAGGGAGAAGAATATCCCACCCTCTGTATCCAGAGATACAGCTGGCAGGGCGATGGCGCTGTGGGCTGACAAAAAGACGCAGGGCAATTGTAAGACGCCACCGCCACACCACCTGCAAAACAAGCGTTGCTTGGGGAAACTTTCCACAAGCAACGCTTGTTTTTTTATTCTCATATTACCTTTTACTGACCCTCGCTGATACTCTCGGCAATCTTCTCTGCGGTGAAACTTATCTGTTCGCTGCTGCTGATATTTGGTACGCCGTCACCCTCCTGAGGGCCGTACACACCGAAACCGGCGTGGCAGCCGCCTTCAATGACGTATTCGGTGAAGCCGTCGGGAAGATTGGGTTTATATTTCTCGTATTTCTCCGCATTCATCACCTTGTCTTCGCTGCCGTATATCGAGATGGTATTGAGTTCTGTTTCCGAAATATCAGCGGTTGAATAAGCAGCAAGCAGGATCAGTCCGTCAAAATCATCGGTGTTATTTTCAACATAGCTTGCAGCCATGCTGCCTCCCAGCGAGTGCCCGCCGATATACCATTTCTCTACCTGGGGAAACATCTCCTGTATTCCGTCTGCGGCGTTTACATCAAGCACAGCAAGATTGAAGGGCATTTCCACAAGAATACTCAGCACACCCTTTTCCGCCAAAGCCATCATCAGCGGGTCGTATGCGGCGGCTTCCACCTTTCCTCCCGGGTAAAACACCAGACCTGCCGACGGTTCTTCCGGTATGTACGCAACAGCACCGTCGTCCATTTGCCTTTTCGATATGCTTTCAGAATATGCAAAGGCGGCAATGGCGGTTTCGTCAGCATGATAATAATCCGACAAGTATATTGCGCTCAGGGCAGCAAGCATAACGACAACAGCCAAAACGGATGACAGCCATATCATCAGTCTCTTTTTACTATTTTTCACATTATCACCCTCGTTTTTTTATTGACAATTTCGCAGTGGCTAAATATAATTATAATGAGCGCGTTCACAAAAAGCAAGAGAGAGAATTATGCCTAAGATAATTGAAAACATACGCGAACGGCTTCTGGAGGAGGCCAAAAGGCAGATTGCCGAAAACGGCTATGCAAAAACAACCATTCGCTCGGTTGCTGCGGCGTGCGGGCTTGGGGTTGGAACGGTTTACAACTACTTCAAATCCAAGGATCACCTTATTGCCACCTTTATGGCAGAGGATTGGCTTCAGCTTATCGATAAGGTCAACGCCAGTGCCGCCTTGGGCGAAGAGGCTTTGCTCAGAAGCATTTTTGATGCCTTAACGGAATTTACCCGCAAATATCAATATCTGTTTTGTGACAAGGATGCAGAAAAGGTATTCTTCACCGCCTTTTCCGAGCGTCACCGCTTGCTTCGCAATCAGCTTGCGGAAATCATCTGCCCGCTATGCCGTGAAAAGAATATTGCAAACAGTGGATTTATGTCGGAATACATTGCGGAATCCCTGCTTGTCTGGACAATTGCGGGCAAGAGCTTTGATGAGCAATATGAAATAATCAGCAGACTATTAAAATAACATACAAAGGAGTGTCTATTATGAGCAGTTTTGAAAACCTTCGGATTGTAGACAATTTCTACCAGACCTCGCTGTTCTTCCCCATGCCTACTGTAATAATCAGCACGCTTTGCGAAGACGGCTCAACCAATCTGGGGCCCTACTCCCTGGTGCAGCCCTATTATGTTGCGGGCAAGGACTATTACGCCATGCTTCTTTGCTGCCGTAATTCCTCCAACACCGCACAGAACATTCTGCGCAACGGCAAATGCACCCTCAACTTCATCGACGACAACCCCAGAACCTTCAGCGAAGCAGTAAAGCTTTCCTGGCCCGGCGACAAGCCTGAGGACAAGATGCCCAAATGCAAGTTCAGGCTGGAAAAGAGCATGATTGAAGAGGAAACGGGCGAGGCAAGACCGATGGTGCTTACCGATGCTATCGAAGCCATTGAATGCACATGGATGCGTGAGCTTGACAGCGCTGACAGAGATGTGCCCGGTGAACTCAACGGCTACGAAGGTCCTTATCACGACTTCAACGGCATTACAAGCAAGTTTGGCGCGCACTTCATTCTTCGCATCGACAGGATTCTGATGAAGAAGAAGTACAGCGATGCCATTATCAACGGCGTCCGCGCAAAGGACTTTCCTGCGCTTCCTGTTGACTATGGTTATCGCGACAGTAAGAATTTCTGGTTCCACAGAAAGACAAAGATGAGAGCCGAGCTTCTGCAGGTGCGTCAGGCATCGCTTGATTCGGTGCGTTATGCTGCTGACCGTGCTGACGACAAGATCAAATTTACCGACGAGGCTCTCATGACCATTCTTGGTGTTCCGCGTGTGTTCCTTTCTCTTGTGCTCAAGGGCTGTGTTGACTGGGCAAAGGAAAACGGCGTTGAGCTTATCACTGCCGAACATATGCAGATCATAAACGACAAGCGTTCCAAAGAAAAGAAGAAGAAATAAGGAGGAAAAGAAAATGAAAGTTGTACTTGCAGGCGCATTCGGCAACCTTGGTGTGGAGATTCTCAAATGCCTTGTTGCCGCCGGTCACGATGTTGTTGCTGCCGACCTGAGAGAGGTCGCAGTGGAAGGCCTTGATGGCAAGTATACCTTCAAGGCTATTGATGCCACCAAGCCGGAGACCCTGACGGGTCTTTGCGACGGTGCTGACATTGTCATTTCCACCGTTGGTCTTACCGGCGCATCGACAAAGTTCACCTCATACGATATTGACTACAAGGGCAATATCAATATTTACGAGGAAGCGAAACGGGCAGGCGTCAAGAAATTCAATTACATCTCGGTTATCTCCTGCGACGAAAAGGGTGCTGAAAAGGTTCCCATGCTCCACGCAAAATATCTGGTTGAAGAGGAGCTTAAGAAGGGCGGCATGGAGTATGTCATCTACCGTCCCACAGGCTATTTCTACGACATTGCAAAGGTGTTCAAGCCCTATGTTGACAACGGCGAGATGCAGCTTCTCAAGGGCTATGGCGGCGTTAAAGCCAACGTAGTTGACTGCCCCGATTTTGCGGCATTCATCGTAGAGCATATGAACGACACCAATGTCACCTATAATGTGGGCGGCAAGGAGACCTACACATATGAGGAAATGGCCGCCATGTGCTTTGAAGCCGCAGGCAAGCCCCTGAAGATCAAGTGGGCTCCCATCTGGCTTTTCGGTATTCTTGCCAACCTGCCCAAGATCAAAAAGGCAGGCAAGCACGACATTATCCTCTTCTCCAAGTGGACGCTGAGCCACGACCTTGTAGGCGACACTGTAACAGGTGACAAGAGCTTTGCTGAGTATATCAGGAATTATTTTGGAAAGGAAGGTAAATAAACTATGCCGTGGACACTGCTTGGAATACTGCTTGCTGTTTGCGCAGTGATGTGCGCTGTCGGATTCTATAAATTTGTGTATTTCCTTTCCATCGGTTACGGCTTTGCTGTAGCCGGCGGCGGTCTGGCAGTTCTTGCCATGTACCTGCTCAACCCCACCGCAACACCGCTCTGGATTGTCATTGCACAGGCAGCTTTGTTTGTCGCTTACGGCATACGTCTTTCGGGCTTCCTGCTTATCCGTGAGCTTAAGAACATCTCGTTCAAGAAAACCGATGTTGCAAAGGATACCCTTGCAAAGAACAACGAGAAGAAGATGCCGGTATTTGTGCTGGCGACCATCTGGGTATGCGTTTCTGTGCTTTATGTGGCACAGGTAAGCCCCATGCTTTTCCGCTACAGCAACGCTTCCACCGATATACTCGTTCCTTCCATCGGTTTTGCGATTTCTGTCTTTGGTCTTATCCTTGAGTCTGTTGCCGATAATCAGAAATCGGCACAGAAGAAGGTCCGTCCCGATATGGTTGCAACTCAGGGTCTTTACAAGATGGTTCGCTGCCCCAACTATCTTGGCGAAATCATCTTCTGGACAGGTGTTTTCATAAGCGGCATCACTACTTACGCAACCAACGGACAGTGGATTACTGCCATTGTCGCATATATCTGCATTGTATTCATTATGTTCAACGGCGCACAGCGTCTGGAGAAACGCCAGATGGCACGTTACGGCGAAAACGAGGAATACAACACCTACGCCAACAAGACCCCCATCATCATTCCCCTGCTTCCTGTCTATCACCTGAACAAGAAGAAATAAATGGGAGGGATAATCATGAAGGACTTTTCCGTTTCCATGGCTCTTGTGGACTATATTCCCGTAATATTCTTTGCAGCCGCCGCAGTCATTCTGATGCGTGATCTGTACAACAAGATGAGCAAGGGAGCTTTCGCTCTCTTTGCCGCTGGCACAATCAACATAACCTGTGCGGGTGCGCTTAAGGCCACATACAAGCTGCTGTACGCCCTTGGCATCTGTGATTTTGAGGCACTGAACGATATGTTCTTCCCCGTGCAGTCCATCGGCTTTCTGCTTGCGGGCATTGGCATACTTGCGATGCTTTGCCACAGACAGACCAAAAGCACCACGCTTGCTGCAGTGCCTCCTGTTTTCAGCGGCACATTCGTTTTTGTCGGACTTATGGTTGCCGGTCTTGGCATCATGGACGCTGTGCTTTGTGTTCTTTCCGCAAGGCTGAAGAAGCCTGCCCTCATCGCACTGTTTATCCTGTCCTTTGTCTGCTCGCTTTGCATGGGCTATCTCTCCTCTCAGGACTTTGCACAGGCTTCCATGAACTGGATTGCCGAGGGTGTGAACATTGTGGGTCAGGGCACACTGCTTCTGGGTGCTGTTCTCCTGCACAAAAACGGTCTTGGGAAGCTTGAGCTTCCCTGCGGTGAGGCTGCGGAATAACGGCTGCTACAGGATTTGCGCATAAAACAAGCCATATATATTTCAAGCGCTGCATCGGGGATTCCCGTTTGCAGCGCTTGTGAGTTGTTGGAATATTGTCGGCACAGGAAAAGCACCCCATCTCCCAACGGGAATGAGATGCTTTGTGCGATTTCAGCGTCATGTTTCTTCGAGCATGGCTGAAAACATTTCCTCGAAAGAAGAATAGTCAAATGGGCAATGCAGATCTATGTCGTTGTCTTTGGTTGCATTGACATAGCCTCCTATCGTTTTTGTGGTTGCTGCACTGCTTTCATTTTAACATAGGAGGCTCTCCCTTTTATTAAGTCATTTTTTCTCCATTCCCAGTTCAACCTGTGGGTTATCATGCCTGTTCGGCGACAAAAAAAGAAGCCGGCAGTGAAAACTGTCGGCTTCTTCAGCACCAAAAGGTGATATTTACTTTTGGTATGGCGGTGGGGAGCGATCCCCACTTTACAATCGCCCACGTGTGAATGTAGGTTACGCCATCTTTCCAGCCAACAGATACAAAGTTCACACGCAATTACTGCTGGCAGGCTGGCACGCCCGGCGCGATTCGAACGCGCGGCCTTTCGCTTAGGAGGCGAACGCTCTATCCTGCTGAGCTACGGGCGCATATTGGATTGTGATTTGCGCGAATACTCTGCGCCAAGGGCGCAAGGCTGATTCGCATACCAGGATATTATAGCACCTATGCGTTCGGTTGTCAATTGCGGAGGGTGGGAAAATGCATACAACAAGAGGGCAAAAATACGCATAGCCGAATACCGTTCACACAGCAGGACACCTGCCGCTGTCCGATTATCGGGGCAGGGGCAGGTGTCCTGCTGTGTTGGGTTAT
The DNA here is from genome assembly GCA_015065695.1 of Oscillospiraceae bacterium. Classification (GTDB taxonomy): domain Bacteria; phylum Bacillota; class Clostridia; order Oscillospirales; family Acutalibacteraceae; genus SIG598. The sequence continues at coordinate 27,955 of SVPT01000014.1, forward strand.
TTACGCAGAAGGAGTATTGGTTTGGATAGCAAGGATAGCCGGAGTGCTGTTATCGGAATGAATTGCGTGATTGCTGCGGGGTTATTGCGAAAGTGTCACCACGCAATCCATTCACCTGTTGTCCGGTCAAATTCACCGTTGTAACCGACGATCCACGGGCTGAGCAGCTTGCGGCTTTGTGCATCAATCTGTGCTTCCCAGAGTACATCTGCATTGGACTGCAGTGTCCAGTCGGCGCCGGTGTAGGTGTATACCACCACATACTCCACCTTATCATGCTCTTCAGGGAAATACTCTTCCATAACAGACAGGTACTTGTCTATTGCCTGCTGTGCCGTCATGCAGCCCTCGGGAACGGTGTTGGGGTATGCTGCTGCGTAGTATTCGCGGCTGGAATAGTATTCATCATAATCGTCGCGGGCACTTTCGAGGAAATCCTCATAATACAGGCAGTCGTGCCGGAATGCCACATAGCTTCTGATGTCCTCGTCGGAGGCGGCATTCACGGTGTCATTTGTTATGACGAAAACCTCTATGCCGTCTGTCCTGCGGTAATGGAAGGGATTTTCCACGGGCGAGGAGGCAAGCTTCAGTGCGGTGCGGTCGGGGCGGTCGGGGCGGTCGGGGGTTATTACCTCTGCTCCGGGAGATGCATCAGGGTCATACTCCACCGTTTCTGCAAGCTCGGCGGTAAGCACATAACCGTTTACGGTGATGCTTTCCACCTTTTCCGTTTCAGCCCTCTGTGTGAAAACCACCCGCTCGCTGCCGTCTGTGCCTATGGTTGCGGTGCGCCACTGAGCTATGTCCTGCTCACTGTCGATGACAACATAATCGCCCTCGGCGGAGGCGAGTACAAGCTGCTCGAGGTCATAGCTGCCGGAGAAATCCGGTCCATAGACCTGCACGCCAAGCACGGACAGCCTTGCGCGCACGCCGCCTGAGGCATCGCTGTATTCCGTTGCGGGCACGATATTATTGACCGCTAGGTCAATCGTTTTGCTTGTTTCCTCCCAGTCGGCATTGTAAACAGAAAAGGTCATGTAAAGCTTATCCTGCGGCACGCCGTCGGTAAAGGTGAATACATCGGTAAAGTATATTTTCGTGTCGGTATTTGCGGTGCCATCGGTCCATGCGTGGCTGTTTGCCTGCCCTGCGCGGTCACTTCCGAGAGTATATGACGCGCCTGTTACAGTAATGCCGCTTGCGTCAGGCTCAAACCAGAATTCGCTGTCGCCGCCGGTGTAGATACCACCGTTGGTGGCGTCCTTCATCACGGGCAGTCCGTTGGGATTTTCCAGAGAATAGCGGACAAAGCCCATGCCGCTTTCGTCAAGCATATAATCGTCCACTGTGAAGGTGTACCCTGCCAGCTCAACCGACTGTCCGCTGCTGTGGATATACTGCTCCACCGCCTGTGTCTGCTGCTCGGTATCGCCGCCGCGCCACATTGCATTGACAAAATCCTGATGGGTCAGGGTATAGGCAAGCACACTGCCTGCGCAGAGTATCATCAGCGCAGCAGCCGCCAGAGTGAGTATGCTGCGCCGTGTGCTGCGGGAGATGGTTTTGTTGTTCATATGCAAATCCTTTCTGTACTGCTGGCGGCGTATGTGTTCATACACTTCCTCCAGCCGGTCCGCTGTCGAGCGGGGAAGCTCAAGCTCTCTGCCCATGATTATCTGAAGCTGTTTTTCGGTATTCATCACCAGACACCGCCTTTCTCAAGCCTTTTGCGGAGCTGCTCACGACCGCGCTCCAGCCTGCTGCCCACCGTCCCTGCGGGAATATCCAGAATACGGCTGATTTCACGAATCTTGAAGCCCTCGCTGTAATAGAGGATAAACACTGCACGATACTGCTCATCAAGGCACTCGACAAGGGTGGCAAAGCCGATACCGTTATCGCCAGCCGATTCGACCGTGTCACCAATGCTGTCAAGGGGGACGGTGTGCTCCCGCGAACGCAGTATATCGGTGCATTTGTTGATGAGTATGCGTATGAGCCATGTGCGGAAATAGGCGGCGGAGCGCAGTGCGGCGATGTTTTCCCAGCAGGCAAGCACCGTATCCGCAACGGCATCGTCTATGTCCATCTGCTCACGCAGATAGCCACGCGCCACCTTGTAAAGTGTCTGCCGCTGGGTATCAATCAGCTCGACAAAGGCCTCTGCATCGCCCTTCTGCGCACGCCTTATCAGCTCGGTCACACGCACACCTCCTTTTTTCCTGAAAATGTCAACCGGTTTTCATTCTCATACATTAGACGGAGGAAAGGATAGATTTTTTGCAAATATTTTTGAAATATATTTTTTCTTTTATGCTGTCACCGCAAACAAAAAGCGTGCAGGACGCAGCCTGTTTCGGCTCTGTGTCCTGCACGCTTCTGCGGTTATTCTGTTGTGCCGTTATTTCAGTTGTCCTCGTTTTTCAGCCGCTCCAGTGCCTCTGCCATTTTGTCGTTTTCCATTTGCTCACGCTTTCTCGTCAGCAGATAGCTGACCGCAAAGCACAGGATAAAGGAGGCGGCGAAGCACACCCATGCCCATACATCGCTACCGGGGAACCAGTCAAATATCAGCACGAAGGCTACAATGGCGGCAACGCAGCTTATAAGCATACCCGCTGTGCGTGCCCTGACCGACAGGTTTTTTATCACCCTGTCGGAGAAGAAGAGGAAGCGTGCCAGTGTGATAAGCACCGACAGACCCATTATCTGCGCAAGGGTGGCATGAGAAAGCCCCTGCGAGCCGAGGGCGAAGAAGGTGGACAGCTCCTTGCCCTTATCCCCCGCGGCAAAGCTGCACAACGATATGGCGGCAACCGTCAGGCCGAATATCATAAGCACCTGCGCCGCGTAGTCGAAGAATGTTTTCCTGTTATCCATGTTTATTTCACTCCCAGCCGTTTTCTCAGCTCGTCGGCGTACATTCTGGACGCCACAATCTGTTCGCCGTTTTCCATTGTTATGCGTATCTTTCTGTCGATGTCCGCCTTGAGGCTGTGTATCTTCTTCAGGCACACGAGGCAGGACTTGCTGACGCGGAAGAAGCCGCTGTCGGCAAGCTGCTGCTCCAGCTCATACAGGCGGAAGTCCGACTCATACACCGCCTCTGCTGTGTAGACGAAGGTGCTGCGCTCCACCGCCTCGATGTAGATGACCTTACCCAGGTCCAGCAGGTGTATGCTGTCATCACGACGCACGGTAAGCTGTCTGTCCAGAATACGCAGTGTGGCGAGCAGCTTTTCAATCTCCGGTGTCAGACTGCCGCAGGAAACGGTGATTTCCGTATCGGTCTTGTCGGGCACCAAGTCTATCGTAATCTTCATTTTTATTCCAGTCCGTTCCTTTTATATGCAAAGATGAACGCCGAGAGGGCTGCAAGCATACTGACCGCCAGAACAATTATACCCTCTGTGCTTATTATATCACCTTCGGGGCGCGCGAGGAAGAGTTTTATCTGCTGGGTGTAGGTAAAACGGGCGATTTTTTCTATTGTGCTGTTGAACATTGCCATCATGGGCAGGAATGCGAACACCATTGCCACAGGCAGACCTACCGACGTGGCAGTCATCTGGGTTGCGGAAAACATACCCACTGCCGCACCGATGAAGATGGAGATGAGATGCCCCACAGCGGCGACAAGCAGGAAACCCGCCAGACCCTCGGGGGAATATTTTGAACTCAAGCCGAGTGCCGCAGAGCCAAGCATACACAGCACCCATACATATCCGCCCACGCCTGTCATGTATTGCAGCGGCGTTACGTCTGCCATCATCAGCACACGCAGGGTATTCTTTTCCCTCTCCTCCGCAACGATTGAGGAAACAGCCACCAGCGGTGCCATGCCGATGTGCATTGCGGCAAATATTTCGGAGAAGAAGTTGTCGGGCATATTTTCCAGCTTTATGGTGGATTCAAAGATTGCTCCGATCAGCGGCAGCATCACAAACTGAATGAGTATCGCCTTGTTTTTAAGGGTGTCCTTAATCTGCTTGGACACGATTGCGCATATATTTTTCATTTTTTGCTCCTCCTGTTACATAAGCTTTCTGCCTGTCAGTGCCATGAACACCGCTTCCAGCGACGGCTCGGTTGAGTGAATGGTTTCGATGGCATCTTCCCTGAGATACGCTGCCACTGTTTCCGCAGAGCGGGCGTCCTTGGGGCACACTATCTCCTGCCCGCTGCGCAGGCGTATATGCATCTCGCATCGGCTGTCGTGGCGGCGACAGATTTCCGCAGGGTTGCCGCACTCCACTATCACGCCGTCATTGAGCAGGGCGGTGCGGTCGCACAGCTTGTACGCCTCTGCCATGTTGTGGGTGGTGAGGAATACGGTGCAGCCCTCCTCCTTCTTTTTCAGGATAAGCTCGTGTATTTCGTCAGCCATGGAAGGGTCAAGCCCGCTGGTGGGCTCGTCAAGGAAGAGTATGTCGGGTGCGGTCATAAAGGCGCGGGCAAGCTGCAGGCGGCTGCGCATACCCTTGGACAGCTTTCGTGCTTCCCGCTTTGCCGCCTCGGAAAGCCCCACCTCTGCCAGTGCTTTTTCCGCTGCGGCGGGCGGCAGGCGGTACAGTTTTGCAAACAGCAGGAGATTATCCATGCAGCTCAGCCGCTCATATATGCCGAAGTTATCCATCATTATGCCTATTCGGCGGCGGTCGCTGCCCTCCATGGCGGCGGCGTTTTTGCCAAAGACCAGCGCGCTGCCGCTGTCGGGGGTAAGCTGTCCTGTGAGTATCTTTATCAGCGTGGTCTTGCCCGCGCCGGAAGGTCCGAGCAGACCGAAGATTTCGCCCTCAGCTATGGAGATGTCTATGCCGCAGAGCACTTCCTTTTTGCCGAAGCTTTTTCTGATGCCTTCAGTGTGTATTGTTCGCATTTCTTCTGCCTCCTTTGTGATTACGGGCAGAGGATAGCATCTTTTTCTGCGGGTTGCAACAGCACTGTGCGTCACTTGCCGCCATTGGCACATGAGTTGCCATGAGGGGGTGTTTTATTCTAATGCAAAGCAAGCCCTCTGGCTAATCAAAAAATATTACATTTCTCTTCTCTGCCGCACCAATTATTTATTAAAGAATAATAAGTGTCTTATCAATACGTTGTTCTTGTGCGGCATATTCAAATATGATATACTCAAGCTGAACACAGCCGTTTACGGCATATTCTATTATAATCCGAGGTGTTATTATGGCTCACACTGCTTTTTCGGATAAAGCCTTTGCAGCCAAGGCCCGCGAGGTTACAGCGGAGGGCTGCGTACTTCTGCGCAATGAAAACAACGCGTTGCCGCTGCAGAGGGGCAGCAGAATAGCCCTTTTCGGGCGTACCCAGATGAATTATTACAAGAGCGGTCTGGGGTCGGGCGGACTGGTCAACGCACGCTATGTTGTGGGGATTTATGACGCACTGCGCGACAGCGGCGAATACTGCCTTGACAGCGAGGTGCGCTCGGTATATGAGCAGTGGACGGAGGAGCACCCCTTTGACTCCGGCGACGGCTGGGCGCATCACCCATGGTATCAGCAGGAGATGCCCGTTGAGGAAAGCCTTGTGCAGGCTGCCGCACAGCGCAATGATGCGGCGGTCGTCATCATCGGACGCACCGCGGGCGAGGACAGGGACAACGCTGACGAGCCGGGAAGCTGGCGGCTGACTGCCGAAGAAGAGGGACTGCTGGATACTGTATGCCGCTGCTTTGCCCGCTCGGTTGTACTGCTCAACACCGGCAGCATCATTGATATGTCGTGGGTGAAGAAGTACAGCCCCTCGGCGGTCATGTACCTGTGGCAGGGCGGTCAGGAGGGCGGCAACGGCGTGCTGGACATTCTCAGCGGCAGGGTTTGCCCCAGCGGACGGCTGGTTGACACCATCGCCGAAAGCATCTGCGACTATCCCTCCCACGAAAACTTCGGTCACATGGACAAATGCGTCTATGCCGAGGATATTTATGTGGGCTACCGATATTTTGAATCCTGCGATGCCAAAGGCAGAGTGCTGTACCCCTTCGGCTTTGGTCTTTCGTATACGCAGTTTGAACACACTCCCCTTTCCTTTGACTATGACGGAGAAAAGGCTGTCCTGCGCCATCGTGTGACCAACACTGGCGGCTGCGCGGGCAAGGAGGTCGTGCAGGTGTATGTGAGCGCACCTCTGGGCAGTCTGGGCAAATCAAGGCTCGCCCTGTGTGGCTTTGCAAAGACCCGCCTCCTGCAGTCCGGTGAGTCGCAGGAAGTGGAGATTGTCATTCCCCGCGAGCGTCTGGTTTCCTACGACGACAGCGGAGCGACCGGCAACCGCTGCTGCTATGTGCTGGAAGAGGGCAGCTACAGCTTCTTTGCGGGAGCAAATGTGCGTGACCTGAAGCCCTCGGGCGAATTTGAGCAGGCTGAAACCATCGTGACCGAGCGTCTTGAAGAGTGCTGCGCCCCTGTGGAGGCTTTCGACCGCCTGCGTCTTTCCGACAGCGGCTTTGTGCGTGAAAGCACACCCCTGCGCACTGTCAGCCAGCAGCAGCGCAGAAAGGAACGACTGCCCGAGGCGATACCCCTTACCGAAAACAAAGGTCTGCGGCTTAAAGACGCTGCGGAGGGCAACTGCACCATGGAGCAGTTTGTCGCACAGCTTACCCCTGATGACCTGTGCTGCCTTGTGCGAGGCGAGGGCATGAGCTCCCCCAGAGTAACCCCCGGCACAGCGGCCTGCATGGGCGGCGTCACCGACCGGCTTATAAACACCTTCGGTCTGCCCTCGGTATGCTGCTCCGATGGTCCCAGCGGCATACGCATGGACTGCGGCAACAAGGCATTCTCCATGCCCTCGGGCGTGTGTCAGGCCTGCACATGGAACGAGCAGCTTATCGCAGAGCTGTACGTCTTTGAGGGACTTGAAATGCGCAAGTATCAGGTGGACAACCTGCTCGGCCCGGGCATGAACATACACCGCCACCCCCTCAACGGACGCAACTTTGAATACTTCTCCGAAGACCCCCTTGTGACGGGGCGCATTGCCTGCGCACAGCTCAGGGGTCTGCACGAGAGCGGCGTGACCGGCACTGTCAAGCACTATGCCTGCAACAATCAGGAGAAAAACCGCAGGCACGTCAACGCGGTGGTTTCCGAGCGAGCCCTGCGCGAGATTTATCTCAAGGGCTTTGAGATTGCCATAAAGGAGGGCGGCGCACGGGCGGTGATGACCACCTACAACCCCCTTAACGGCTGCTGGACCGCCAGCGAATATGACCTTGTGACCACCATTCTGCGCGGCGAATGGGGCTTTGACGGCATTGTCATGACCGACTGGTGGGCTATGGGCTCGGAGGAGGGCAAGGAACCCTCTGTGAGCAACGTGGCTTCCATGGTGCGTGCGCAGAACGACCTGTTCATGGTGACCAACAACCCCGCCGAAAACAGCGGAAATGATGACTGCGCCGAGGCACTTGCGGGTGGGTTGACCACACTGGGTGAGTTCCAGCGCAGTGCGCTGAACATCTGCCGCTTCCTCATTGAAACCCCCGCATTCAGGCGTACCGCAGGTATGGAGAGCGAGGAAGACATCGGTCTGCGGCAGCTCCGTGACGATGACGATGAGGTCATGCTGAGCATCAACGAGATCCTCCTTGACGCAGAGGCTGTGATAAGCGGCGACGACATTGACACCACAGGCGGACAGACCAACCTTTACCAGATGAAGCTGCGCAAGCACGGACAGTACAGGCTTTCCATCACCTGCCGTGCCCGCGAAGGGGTGCTTGACACTGTACAGCTTCCCTTCTCCCTGTTTGTGGATTCCAACCTTGCCGGCTCGTGGACGCTGAGCGGCGGCGACAAGGAATGGCGCACCTTCTCTGCCACCACCCTTGAGATGCACAGAAGGCTCATCTTCTACACCCGACTGTTCTTTGCTGTGGGCGGTCTTGAGGTAAGGGAGCTGCGCATTGAGCGCATAAAGACCTTTGACTGACGAAAGGCTGCGGTGATTGCTATGATCAGTCAGGAAATAAGAAAAAAAGCGCCCGAGCAGGACCCGCTGCGAATGGGCATGGGGGACGGTC
>SVPT01000131.1 GCA_015065695.1 Oscillospiraceae bacterium
TATACGACACGCGGGATTTTACCGTTCCGCGGAGGAAAAACGCTAATAAGAGAGTTGAGATTTGATATTATGAAACAGCTTCTTTTAGGCAATCAGGCAGTTGCACGCGGACTGTACGAGGCGGGCGTCCGAATCGTCTCCAGTTATCCCGGCACTCCCAGCACCGAAATCACCGAAGCCGTCGCTAAGTACGAAGAGGTTTATGCTGAGTGGGCACCCAACGAGAAGGTAGCCGCTGAGGTAGCCATCGGTGCCAGCTTTGGCGGGGCTCGCGCATTCTGCGGAATGAAGCACGTTGGACTCAACGTGGCTGCCGACCCCATCTTTACCGCTTCCTACACCGGCGTGAATGCCGGTCTGGTAATCGGCGTTGCTGACGACCCCGGTATGCATTCCAGCCAGAATGAGCAGGACAGCCGCAACCACGCCATTGCTTCCAAGATTATGATGCTGGAGCCTTCCGATTCCGCGGAGTGTCTGCAGTTTGCCAAGCTGGCATTTGACCTGAGCGAGCGCTTCAACACACCTGTCATGCTGCGCCTTAACACCCGCGTTGCTCATTCCTGCTCCATTGTTGAGACAGGCGAGCGCGTTGACAGCGGTCTGCGCGATTACGAAAAGTCCGCCACCGAGCGAGTAATGGTTCCCGCATTCGCCCGCGCAAAGCACGTTGTTGTTGAGCAGAGACAGCTTGACGAGCTTGCTTACGCTGAGAACTGCGACATCAACACCGTTGAGTTCAACACCGACGAAATCGGCGTTATCACCGCAGGCCCTTCCTACTGCTACGCCAAGGAAGCCCTCGGCGGCGGCGCAAGCTACCTGAAGCTGGGCATTGTCAATCCCCTGCCTGTTGAGCTTATCAAGGACTTCGCTTCCCGTGTAAAGAAGCTGTATGTCATCGAGGAGCTTGACCCTGTCATCGAGCGTCATTGCCGCGCACTGGGCATTGAGGTCATCGGCAAGGATCTCTTCCCCCTCTGCGGCGAGTTCTCTCAGGGACTGGTCAGAAAGCTGGTTCTGGGCACTCAGCCTGAGACCGCAGCACTGGACAACAACATTCCCATGCGTCCCCCCGCAATGTGCAGCGGCTGCCCCCATCGCGGTGTGTTCTACACCCTTAAGAAGCTCAAGCTAACCGTCGCAGGCGACATCGGCTGCTACACCCTCGGCTCCGCAGCCCCCCTTAACGCCATTGACTGGTGCGTATGCATGGGTGCTTCCATCTCCTCACTGCACGGCTTTAACAAGGCACGAGGTGAGCAGTCTGAAAACCAGTCGGTCGCAGTCATCGGCGACTCTACCTTTATTCACTCGGGAGTTACTTCCCTTATCAATATCGCATACAACCGTTCGGCTTCTGTCTCCATCATTCTGGACAACTCCATCACCGGCATGACCGGTCATCAGCAGAATCCCACCACTGGTGTTACCCTCAAGGGTGACGTTACTGCTGCGGTTTCTCTGGAGAAGCTGTGCGAATCCATCGGCATCAAGCGCGTCCGCGTGGTTGACCCCTACGACCTCGCTGCCGTTGAAACTGCCCTCCGCGAGGAGCTGGCAGTTGATGAGCCCTCTGTAATTATCAGCCGCCGTCCCTGCGTACTGCTCCGCCACGTTAAGGCGAAGCCCCCTGTGAAGGTGAGCGCAGAGAAGTGCAAGAGCTGTAAGGTTTGTATGTCTATCGGCTGCCCGTCCATCAGCATGAGAGACGGCAAGGCCCATATCGACTCCACACTGTGCGTCGGCTGCGGTGTCTGCACTCAGCTTTGCCGCTTTGACGCCATAGAGAAAGGAGCGGAGGATTAAGTCATGAGCATAAAGAGTATATTAATTGTTGGTGTTGGCGGACAGGGCACTCTGCTTGCTTCCCGCCTGCTGGGCAACGCGCTTGTCACCACCGGTTACGATGTAAAGGTGAGCGAAGTACACGGCATGAGCCAGCGCGGTGGCTCGGTTATCACCTATGTGCGTTACGCTGACGGAGAGGACAAGGTTGCCTCCCCCATCATCGACCTCGGCGAGGCTGATGTTATTCTGTCCTTTGAGCTGCTGGAGGCTGCACGCTATCTGCCCTACCTCAAGAAGGGCGGCACCATCGTATCCAGCACTCAGCGCATTGACCCCATGCCTGTCATTACCGGTCAGGCTGAATATCCCGATGAGATAGCCGCAAAGCTGATGGCAAAGGGCGCGCGTGTTATAGCCGTTGATGCTCTTTCCCTCGCGGAGGACGCAGGCAGCGCAAAGGCAGTCAACGTGGTACTGCTCGGTCTGCTCTCTCAGCATCTCGACATCAAGCGCGAGGTATGGCTTGACACCATCAAGACCGGTGTTCCCGAGAAGTTCCGCGAGATGAACCTTGCTGCCTTTGACAAGGGCTGCTCCATAGACGACTGATTTTCCGCAGTCGGTATATAGAAAAAACAACCGAACATAAAGCTATTACAAAAAGCAGCCTGCCGCATGACAGGCTGCCTTTTCGTTTATCCAATCAGCACACACAGCTCAACCGCATGGGCAACGCCGGGGACAGTCTCTCCCTGAAGAGAGACTGTCGGGTTTTGGAGCGCGCCTGTGGCAATGAAGAGGATACGCCGCAGGTCTCCCCTCTCCATGCGGGGCAGGATATGACCGCACAGCACCGATGCGGAACAGCCACAGCCCGAGCCGCCCGAATGGACGTCCTGCTTCTCTCTGTCGAATATCATCATTCCGCAGTCGTTGTGCCGCTCTGCAACACCTTGTATGCCCTCACGCTCCAGCAGTTCAACAAACAGTTTGCTGCCCACCTCCGCCAGATCGCCGGTCAATATCATGTCGTAGTCCTCGGGCGAAGCAGAATGATGCTGCATGAAGCGTATGAGGGTGTCCGCAGCGGCAGGTGCCATCGCAGCACCCATGTTGTTGGCGTCCTTTATTCCCATATCTCGCACTATGCCAAGGGTGGCACGCTGCACAGTGACAGTGCCTTTGTCCGCTTCATCAGTGCTGAGCATCACCGCACCTGAGCCTGTGACCGTCCACTGGGCGGTGGGTGTGCGCTGACCGCCGTACTGCAGCGGATTGCGGTACTGCCGCTCCGCAGAGGAGAAATGGGACGATGTGGCGGCTATGCAGCGGTTTGCACCGCCTGCGGCAAGCAGCGTGGAGGCGGTTATCATGGTCAGTGCCATGGTGGAGCAAGCCCCGTACATACCAACGTCGGGCATCTGATAGCTGCGCAGTCCGTATGTGGAGGCTACGCACTGGTTAAGCAGATCACCGGAAAAGATGGCATCAATATCACCGGAGGAAAGCCCCGATTTATCTATGCACAGCCCCACTGCCTCCTGCACAAAGCGGCTTTCTGCCTTTTCCCATGTATCCTCTCCTGCCAGGTTATCTTTGAACACCTTATCAAAACAATCCCTGAGCGGTCCTTCGCCTTCCTTTTTGCCCACCACTGCGGCATGGCTGATTATCCTCGGTGTGTGTTCAAAGCGGAAGGAGCCGCTTCCCATTCGTTTTACCATAAGCGTATTACCTCGCTACAGCTTGCTGCATATCCACAGAATCAGCCCATAGACAGCGGAGGAGGTTATGCCGAAAACCAGCACAGGTCCTGCTATCTGGAACATCTTTGCGCCCACACCCAAAACCAGACCCTCACTCTTGAACTCCATTGCCGGAGAAACGATGGAGTTAGCAAAGCCTGTGATGGGCACCAGTGTGCCAGCACCCGCATGGCGTGCTATAGGCGCAAACCACCCAAGCGAGGTCAGCACCGCGGCCGCAAGAATAAGCACGATGGACGTGGCAGAGCGGGCATCGTCCATACGCATACCCATGGTGCGGTTGAACAGGTTGGTCAGTGCCTGTCCGATACAGCATATTGCCCCGCCTGAAAGAAAGGCGCAAACGCAGTCTTTCAGTATAGGCGAATCGGGCGATGCCTGCTGTGTCATCTTCTGGTATTCCTTCTTTGATACATTCATAAAAACACCCCTTTGAATGTTAGTATAATCCAAAGGGGTGCGCATATACAGAAAAAGACGCTATGCCGCCGAGCGACATAGCGTCTTGTAGATACACTCAGTATACAGAGCGGAAATTAGGCAAGCTCTGCGAAGTACTTGATGGTGCGAACCATCTGGCTGGTGTAGGAGTTCTCGTTGTCGTACCAGGAAACAACCTGAACCTCATAGAGGTCGTCAGCAATCTTAGCAACCATGGTCTGAGTTGCATCGAAGAGAGAACCGTAGGTCATGCCGATAACGTCGGAAGAAACGATAGCATCGGTGTTGTAACCGAAGGAAGCGGAAGCAGCAGCCTTCATAGCAGCGTTGATACCGTCAACGGTAACATCGGTGCCCTTGACAACAGCGGTCAGGATGGTGGAAGAACCGGTGGGAACGGGAACACGCTGTGCGGAACCGATCAGCTTGCCGTTCAGCTCGGGGATAACCAGACCGATAGCCTTAGCAGCACCGGTGGAGTTGGGAACGATGTTTGCAGCGCCAGCGCGAGCACGACGGAAGTCGCCCTTGCGATGAGGACCATCGAGGATCATCTGATCGCCGGTG
>SVPT01000015.1 GCA_015065695.1 Oscillospiraceae bacterium
TCATATTCATCCAAAGGCATTAACTTGGCTTGACGCAAAACATCAGCCTCCTGACTTGCACCACAATTATCCAATGCTTGTAATATTTCAGGTAATTGTTCTCCCAAATTACCACATATCACATTATCCAGACCTTCCATTTGTATTTCATAATCGTAGTCAATAATAAGTATTACATCTTTTACAAATCGGGGATATTTGTTCAGCATATCTCTGACTTCCGGTTCTGAATAAACATCAGCCATTGCTTGCAAAAAATTGTCGCCGGTCAGATGGTTTTCAAATGCTTTATCAATAAAGTTCATTTATGATACCTCGCGTTATAAGATGTTATAAAGCGAAACCAAGGGCGTATCTGCGCAAAAACGCACTATTCCCTCTTGCCGGAAGCATATTCGCCCATGTTTACGTCCAGAACAAGGCGCACAGGCTGAATAAGCGCATCCTCATGCTGACAGCGCCACTGGACATTCCGGTCAAGCTTCATATCCACATTAAGACCGTCTACGGTCTCTCCGTCATCTATAACGTCACCGTTTTCAAAGAGATAAATGGCGATGTTGTAGGCGTGGTTGATGACGGCATTGTGGTCAGCGCCGTGGAAATGCATCTGAACATCAGGCAGGAAAAGCGTGCTCATGCCGAGGGTGTCCACCATCATGTCCTCTGTGTCCTGAATATTGAAAAAACGTGCGTTTACGCCTATATAAATGAAAAGATACGGGTCGTCCTTACGTTCGAGAATCTGCTCTCTTGTAAGCAGTTTGCCGGAGCTTTGGAATAATACCGCCTCGCAGTCTGGGAAAAGCTCCATCAGCGCGAGGGTGTAGCCGGTAAGCAGCGCAGCCTTCTTCTTGGGGTCATCAATAAGGCACATCATAACCGAGGCACCCACTATATGGGAACATTCCGCAATGATGCTCTCGCCCCCTCTGTTGTCCCAGAACTGGCTGGTGGTAAGCACATCAAGGGAGAAATCAGCAGGTTTCTCGTAGGAGAACATTCCCAGCATGGAGGGTACCATCTTTCCCTCAGACTCGGTGGCGAAGTCCTTGGCTGCGATGCCCGCGTTGTCCTCCTTATGGAAGTAGACCTCCACCTCGCCCAGATGCGCCGACGTGACCTCTGCGACACGTTCCTTGGAGGGCAAGGCGCAGGACTGCTTCATAAACATCTGGATAAGGAAAGGTCCGCCCGGTCTCAGCGGGTCCTGAGAAAGATCCTGCTGCAGCACAATGGGCTGGTCATCAATACGAGCGGACTGCTCGTTTTTTACAGCGGCAGGAGTTTCATTCTGCTCCTGTGCCTTCTGCTTGTTTTTTCTTTTTCTGAAGAAACACATGGTTACTTTTCCTCCCTGTCTTTATAACTTTACCATAATTATATACTGTAATTATACAAAATGCAAGGTGTTCAACGCTTTTAAGCACTGAATATTCACTCTTGTAATTGCATTTCCAAAAGAATCTGCTATAATCATTTTCGACAATGATCGTCAAATACATATCAAAGAAGGAAGAAAAGAAATGAACACATTTTTCATTGTTGCAGGTATCCTTATTGCACTTTCCAGCATTATTATTCTTGCTGTAAAGAAACGCGGCAAGAGAGACCTTGATGCCGCCGGACGAAAGACCATCACAGCGGTTATCATCACCGGTCTCGTCGTTTTCGTGCTGGGCAACAGCTTCACCATCGTTCCCACAGGCTACAGCGGTGTACGCTCCACCTTCGGACAGATTTCCACCGCAACCATGCCGCAGGGCTTCAACTTCAAGGTGCCCTTTGTGCAGAAGATTTCTCTTGTCAACAACAAGCAGCAGGACGCCAATTTTCCCGGACAGGTCTGGGGCGAGACCTCCGAGCGTATTCAGGTGTATGCCGAAAACGTGGACGTCACCTATCAGATAAGCCGTGAGCGTTCCTCCTGGCTGTATGCCAACATCAGCGATCCCTCCAACGTCATCGCTGCCAACCTTGTTGCCACTGCTGTAAAGGACGCAATGGTAGAGTTCGAGTCGGACGAGGTCTGCACCCGTTCCAACATTCAGCCCCGTTCTGTGGAGAAGCTCAACAAGCTGCTCGAGGAAAAGTACGGCAAGGACACCATCGTTGTCCTGCAGATAATCATCAACAACATGGACTTTGAAAGCAGCTACAATCAGGCCATCGCCAACAAGGCGGTTGCCATGCAGCAGCAGGAGCAGCAGGCCATCGAGAACGAGACCGCCATCGCAAAGGCTGAGGCAGACAAGCAGGTTGCCCTGACCAACGCACAGGCTGACGCAGAGGCAATGCTGCTTCGCGCAGAGGCACAGAAGAAGGCTAACGAACTGCTCTCCCAGTCCCTTACCGATGAGGTGCTGGCTTCCCAGTTCTATGAGAAATGGGACGGCAAGATGCCCAGTGTCATGGGTGAAAACGCAGTTATCACCGATATTGCCCCCAATAAGGACTAATTAACTTCATGCACCAAACAAGCGCGGACAGCTTCTTCAAAAGGCTGCCCGCGCTTTCCTTATTGTATATTTGTTGTCTAGCAGGGCTTCTTCTTCCCCACCACGACACAGCCGCCGAAATCGTACAGCATATTTTCCCCGCCTGTGGGCGTGACAACGTAATCGCACCCATGCGCCCTGATAAACCGCACCATCTCCGCGCCGTCGGGGTGGGTCATCGGGTCGCCGGAAAAGAGCAGAAGCCCCTCTCGCAGCAGGGTGCAGCACCCGCCGATAAAGCCGTAGTCGTACTGCTCGATGGCGATATGGCCCGGGCGAATGTTCAGCACCTCTATCCCCCGCTTCCGCATCACCTCCGCGATAGCACAGTCGGCGGTGATGACGGCGTGGGAGTTTACCACAGCAGTGGAGCAGCGGGTATAGCCCTGATTGACGTGCACAATCTGCAAACCCTCCTGCTCTGCGGCGGCAAGCACCTCGGGCGCACAGTGGCGCACGTTGCATACCATGTATCCATCAAGCAGCAGGCAGTTGAGTCCCACATCGTGGGGGTATTGCCCGCCCTGCGGCACCGACGGCACAGCGCAGCAAAAGCCCTCCGCAGAAAGCCTCTGCAGGAGGGCACTGTCATATGTGAAGATGCGCCCGCCCACGTTGATGCACAGCATATCGGCATGGCGGGCTACAGGGCTTGGCAGTACCGTGCTTTTCTCTACCACCAGACTGCAGCAATTCAGCTTGTCAAGTGCAGCGAGGATATGCGGGTACTGTCCACAGATTACATAATTATTGCTTGTTTCTGTCATATGTATAGCTGTGTTGGGCAGAATAATGTTATTCATGCCGACAAGGAGTGTTAATATACATGAGCCTTATCCCCTGCTCCAGCCCCTGTTACTATCAGAGAGAGGGGCTTTGCACACTGGAAACAGGCGGCTGCATCACCTGCACCGACACCGCCCGCTGTCCGCATTATGTAAATAAAAGTGACGTGCTGCGCCTGCCCTCACCCTCCATGGGACAGGAAGAGGCATACAGGCTTTTCTGACGCTTTCAGTATATGTAAATTCTTAAAGGGCTTCAGCAGCCTCACGCACGTTGCGCACACCGATAAGCTCTATCCCGGCGCAGCGACCTTTCAGGGCTTCTGCGTTGGTGCGTGGCAGTATGCAGCGGGTAAGACCCAGCCGCGCAGCCTCTCGCACCCGTGTTTCCGCGTGGTTGACCGCGCGAATCTCTCCCGCAAGCCCAATCTCGCCAAAAGCCACAACGCCCTGCGAAACAGGCGTATCACGCAGGCTGCTTATAAGCGACAGTGCGACAGGAAGGTCGGCGGCAGGCTCGTCCAGCTTCAGTCCGCCGATGACGTTGATGTAGGTGTCCATACCGGAGAAGAAGAAACCCGCCCGCTTCTCAAGTACCGCCAGCAGCAGTGCCATGCGGTTGTAGTCAAAGCCGGTAGCCATGCGGCGGGGTGTGCCGAAGCTTGTGGTTGCGGCAAGCCCCTGTACCTCCGCAAGCAGGGGGCGCGTGCCCTCCATAATGCTTGCAACGCATGTGCCGGAAACGTTTATCGGTCTGCCCGAAAGCAGCATAAGCGACGGATTCTCCACCTCGTGGAGACCGTCGGCATCCATGTCGAATACGCCGATTTCGTTTGTGGAGCCGTAGCGGTTTTTCACTGCGCGCAGTATTCTGTAGGAGAGATTGCGCTCGCCCTCAAAGTACAGCACCGCGTCAACGATATGCTCAAGCACCTTGGGTCCTGCGATGGCACCGTCCTTGTTGACATGACCAACAAGGAAGATGGGTATTTCCATGCCCTTTGCCGCCCGCATCAGTGCGTTGGTACATTCCCTGACCTGCACAACGCTGCCCGGCGAGGAGCTTAATTCGTTGATAACCATGGTCTGTATGGAGTCGATGATGACAAGCCCCGGATTGGTGTCGCGTATCACCTCAACGACAGTGAGGCAGTCGTTTTCCGAAAGCACCATAAGGCTTTCGGTGGATACGCCAAGGCGCTCGGCACGCAGCTTTATCTGCCGTGCCGATTCTTCGCCCGACACATACAGTATGGACAGCTCCTTGCCGATGTGCTGGCATATCTGCAGCAGCAGCGTGGATTTTCCGATGCCCGGGTCGCCGCCCAGCAGCATCAGCGAGCCCTTGACGATGCCGCCTCCCAGCACTCTGTCCAGCTCCTTCATTCCCGTAAGGTATCGGGGGTCGTTTGTGGTGTCGATTTCCGAAAGTCTGCGGGGCTTGCTGTACACCGAGCCTGACGCCGCCGAAACTGAACGTCCCTGCGGGCTGCCGCCTGCGCGGGGTGCTTCCTCCTGCTTTACAGCTTCCTCAAAGGTATTCCATTCGCTGCAGGAGGGGCATTTTCCAAGCCATTTGCCTGTTTCGTAGCCGCAGGAAGCGCATACATAGATGCTTTTTGTCTTTGCCATAATGCATTAATCCTTTATGTTATGTTAACCCATACATAGAGCTGTTTTCTTCAATATGCTCCAAAAGACCCTTGTAAAGACAGAAAACCAGCTTGCGCTGATGCTCAGGCGAGCAGAGCAGACGTTCCTCCTCCGCATTGGAGAGGAAGCCACATTCTGCCAGAACAGCAGTGTTTTTTGCGTTGTAGAAAAGGAAGAGGTTCTTCCCTGCCTTCTTTGTCTCACGGGGCGCACCGGGCTGGATATAGCGGTCAAACTGGTCCTGAATGGAGCGGGCAAGCTGTTCACTTGCGGGGTTGTTTGGTGAATAGAACACCTGCGCTCCTGTGACAGAAGGGCTTGTAAGAGTGTTCTGGTGTATACTTACCAGCAGGGAATTGCGGTAAAGCTCGGTCATTTTCAGGCGGTTGTGCAGGTCGCTGACTTTCATCTCCCGCACAGTGTCCGCGCTGCTGTCGTGTATGGAAATATCGGTGTCACGGGTCATAATCACGTTGTATCCCGCGCTGCACAGCACATCACGAAGCTGCAGCGCAATCTCCAGATTGATGCGCTTTTCCACCGTTCCGTTGACGCCCACGGCGCCGCCGTCTATGCCGCCGTGCCCCGCGTCAATGATGATGACAAACTGGTCCTGTGGTATTGCCGCTGTGCTGCGTGTGCGGGAGGAAATGCCCGCCAGCATTCCCACCGTAATGACCAGTGCGGTCACCGCAAGCACAACACTCTTTTTCCTGAAAAGCTCTCTATAATTCACAAGCCAAAACCTCCGCTGAACCATTGCTGTATATGCAATGTGTATGGGAGGTTGGTGTGTATTATTACTTATTCGGTTGCAGGGAAATCAGGCTTCTGCGTCCTGCTCCCTTTTGATGCCCGCCGCCAGCAGAAGCTCTTCCGCTGTGGCAAGCATGGTGTCGGTTATGCGGTCGCCACCGTTGATGACAGCCAGTTCATGCACACGCTGGTCGTAGTCAAGACGGGTGACGCTGGTGAAGGTGCGGTCATCGCTGACCGTCTTTTTTATAAGCATATGTGCGTCGGCGTTGGCGGCAATCTGCGCAAGATGTGTGATGCATATTATCTGGCGGCTGCGGGAAACCTCACGTAGCTTTATGCCAATCTTGTGGGCAGCTCTGCCGCTGACACCGGTGTCTATCTCGTCAAAAATAAGGGAATCAATATCGTCCTTGTCGGCAAGCACGTTCTTTATTGCAAGCATAATGCGGCTCAGCTCGCCGCCCGATGCAATCTTCTGAATTGGCTTAGGGGTCTCTCCGGGGTTGGTGGATATGAGAAATTCTACTATCTCTCCCCCGTCTGCGCCCAGTGTCTTTTCCTGAATGCTGACCTCAAAGCGCACTGAGGGCATATCCAGAAAACGTAGCTGCTCGCATATGCTCTCGCTGAAGCGCACTGCCTCCTCACGGCGGGCGCGGCTCAGTCGCGCACCTGCCTCCACAGCCTTCTGGCGGCACACCGCAAGGCGTTTTTTTATTTCTGTGCGCCGTTCGTCCCCCAGAGTAATGTTCTGCAGTTCAGCAACGGCTTTATCACGGAAGGCAAGGGCTTCTGCCTCTCCGCCGTAGCGTTTGATTATCTTTTTAAGCAGAGCAATGCGGCTTTCCAGCCGCTCCAATGCCTGCGGGTCGTACTCCAGACCGTCCAGACGGCTGCGCAGTTCCTCTGCAATGTCCTCCATCTCATAGGCGGCATTTCGCACACGCTCCAGAAGAGCATTTCCGTCCTCAAGACAGTCACTTACCGAGCCGATGGCATCGGCGGTCTGTTGCAGCGCACTGACAGTGCCGGGGGTATCGTCCTCACCCGCCATCAGTGCGTAGGAAAGGGAAAGCATATCGCGTATGCGCTCAAAGTTGAGGTACATATCGCGCTGCTGCTGTAGGGCTTCCAGTTCACCGGGCTGCGGTGCGGCAGCCTCGATAAAGCTGATGTTCTGATTAAGCACCTCAATGCGGTGCTGCTTTTCGTTCTCGTCGCTCGTGGCGGCGTTAAGTTCCCTCTGCACGCGGACAAAATCGGCATATGCCGCGTTGTACAGCGGGCGTGCCTGCTCGTCAGCCAGCATGGAATCGAGATAACCCAGATGCCTCTGCGGGTCGAGCAATGCCTGATTGTCGTGCTGACCGTGTATGTTGATTAGCAGTTGTCCCGCGCTCTTAAGCGCAGAAACATTGACCGGTCTGCCGTTGATGCGGCAGGTACCGCGTCCGTCTGCTTTCAGCTCACGCACCAGCAGAACAGTGTCATTTTCCGGCTCGATGCCGAGGGCGGCAAGCTGCCTGAGTGCCGCTTGGCCTATGTCGCGAAACTCCGCGCTGACGTAGG
This sequence comes from Oscillospiraceae bacterium, assembly GCA_015065695.1. Classification (GTDB taxonomy): domain Bacteria; phylum Bacillota; class Clostridia; order Oscillospirales; family Acutalibacteraceae; genus SIG598. The sequence goes on from SVPT01000015.1 coordinate 7,265, forward strand.
CACTGCTCTCCCCTGTGCGGATAAGGTCACGGGAGGTGCGCTCGCCCAGCACAGCCATAATCGAGTCGATAAGTATGGATTTACCCGCGCCGGTCTCGCCGGTAAGCACGTTGAAGCCCCGACAGAAGTCGATCTCTGCCCGTTCAATTACCGCAATATTCTCAATATACAGTCTTCCGAGCAATGCCAATCCCTCCTGTCGTTATTTCTGTTTGCATTATGTATACTGCCAAATGTGGTATCTGCCCAAGCGGGGGTGTTTATCTGTTGATGATATTGCGCAGCTCGTTGACCAGCGAGGTGGCGGCTGCTTCGCTGCGGCACAGCACAAAGATGGTGTCGTCACCTGCGAGAGTGCCGACGATATTCTCAAAGCGAATAGCGTCCATGGAGGCGCAAACCGCCTGAGCCATACCCACATGGCACTTGATGCACACGATATTCTGACCATAATCAACGCTTGCGACAGAATCGCTGAAAAGGGTGTAGAACTTTGAGGAAATGTCGGGAGTATCGGGCTGAGAGGCAACATAGCGATACTTGCCGCCCGCGCCTGAGGTCTTTACCAGCCGCAGCTCTTTTATGTCGCGGGAAACGGTGGCCTGTGTTACGCTGTAGCCGGCTTCCTTAAGCTTCTCAAGCAGCTCGTCCTGTGTTTCTATGGACTGCTCGCTGATTATCTGCAGAATCTTGTTCTGTCGGTTGATTTTCATTCGTTATTATCCTCCTGCTGCATATAGTTATAGAATTTCTGCTGTAATATCTCAGTAAAGCATTGTTTCTTTATTACTATGAAATCAGCGGTCATCTCCGCCTCGCGGATAGACACCCGGCTGCCCTTTTTCAGGGTGATTGACTGCTCTCCGTCCACAGTAAGGTAGGCGGCAATGTCACCCTCTGTCCTGACCACCTCTATGGTTATCTCGGTGTTTTCGGAGAAGATAATTGGGCGGGTGTACAGAGAATGCGCGCATACCGGGGTCAGCATGATGCACTTGACGGTGGGGTCAATGGCAGGTCCTCCCGCGGAAAGAGAATAGGCAGTGGAGCCTGTGGGCGTGCTGACAATAACGCCGTCGGCGCGGAAATCCATCGCCAGCCGGTCGTTGCGGTATGTACGCAGGTCTATAATGTGGGGCAGCGCACCACGGGCGATAACGGCATCGTTGAGTGCCAGACTGCGATAAAGCTCTCTGCCTTCGTTGTCGGTTACGCACACCTCAAGCATCATGCGCTTTTCTGTTGTGTATTCTTCTGTGATCAGCTTGCGTATCAGCGGCAGCTCAGTGCGCTCCAGACCGGCAGTGAAACCAAGCCTGCCTACGTTTATGCCCAGCACCGGCTTGCCTGCGATTTTTGCAGCCTGCTTTGCGGCGTGTATGATTGTGCCATCCCCACCCAGAACTACGACTGCATCGCATTGACGGATAAGCTCCTCTTCACTGTCCAACAGCAGGTCACCCGCCTGTCCAAGACCTTCGCAGTGGCTTCTGTGAAGCAGAAACTGCGCCTCGTCAGGAGCCAGATGCTGTCTTAGCTCGCAAATTGATGTAAAGGCTTGCGCCTTGCCATCATTAGGGATCAGATAAAGCTTTAAAATAGTCACTCACCTCAATTCATTGTGTGACCTTTCGACCAATTCGGCTATATATTGCGGTGTAAATTCGTTTTGATTGCCACCAACAGAGGCGTACACAAGGTACTCAATATTGCCTTCCGGACCTTTCACAGGGGAGAAATCCAACCCCTTGACTGAGAATCCGTTGTCGGTGAGGAAGTTAATTACCTTCTCGATGACCATGCAGTGGACAGAGCTGTCACGAACGACGCCCTTTTTGCCCACCATGCCCTTTCCCGCCTCAAACTGGGGCTTGATAAGGCACACAGTCTCACCGCCCTCACCGACAAGAGCCTTGACCACAGGCAGCACCAGTGTCAGTGATATAAAAGATACGTCAACACTGCAGAAGTCCACCCTCTCCCCTATCGTTTCGGGGGTTACATGGCGGATATTGGTGCGCTCCATATTGACCACTCTGGGGTCGGTGCGCAGTTTCCACGCAAGCTGACCGTAGCCAACGTCCACGGCATACACCTTGGACGCGCCATTTTGCAGCATACAGTCGGTAAAGCCGCCTGTGGAAGCACCGATGTCCATGCAGACCCGCCCCGAAAGCTGTACGCCGAAGCACTGCATGGCTTTTTCCAGCTTCAGACCGCCTCGACTTACATAACGCAGAGAGGTGCCTCGCAGCTCAACCTTGTCGTCAGCCTTAACCTGTGTGCCAGCCTTGTCCTCACGCTGACCGTTGACAAAGACGTGCCCTGCCATGATTTCTGCCTTGGCACGCTCACGACTGTCGGTCAGTCCCAATTCAAATACAGCTACGTCCAGACGCTTTTTCTCAGCCATTGACCTCTTCGCCTCCACTCAGTACGAATTGGGTCATGCCCTCTGCGTCCAGACCGAGGCCGTGAAGCAGATGGGATATTGGCGCATGGGCAACAAAACGGTTGTCTATAGCGCGCAGGCGGAAGCTGCCATTGAAGCCGCCTCCGGTGATTGTATCCAAAAACGATTCGCCGATGCCGCCCTGACGTATACCTTCCTCGAAGAAGTATACGCTGGCAAAGCGGCAGGATATGCGTGCTGCTTCGTCACCGATGGGCTTGATGCGGCACAGCTTAAGCAGCGATGCCTTTACGCCCTTTTCCCGTAGCATATCAAGTGCCTTGAAGGCTTCCGAGGAAATCATACCGTAGGTGACCAGCAGAATCTCGCCCTCCTCCTCGCCATACAGCACCATGGGTGCGTCACTTACGGCAAAGTCTGCGGGCATATACGGCTCTACGCCGCGGGGATAGCGCACCACAGCAGGACCTTCCTCTGCAATACATCTGCGGAGATTCTGCTCCAGTTCCGCAAAGTAGCAGGGTGAATATATTTCCAGACCAGGCACAGAATTGAGCATGGCGCAGTCAAAGACACCATGGTGTGTCTCGCCGTCCTCGCCCACAACGCCTGCTCTGTCCACAGCAAAGGTGACGTTAAGGTGCTGTATTGCCACGTCGTGGATAATCTGGTCGTAGGCACGCTGAATAAAGCTGGAATACAGCGCAACAACAGGCTTTACGCCGCCTGCAGCCAGACCTGCACTGAATGTAACGGCGTGTTCCTCGGCAATGCCGCAGTCATAGAAACGGTTGTGATAATCCGCTGCGAAACGGCTGAGACCTGTGCCGGTCTTCATCGCTGCGGTTATTGCAAAGACCTTGTCGTCCTGCGCTGCTATATCGCACAGCACACGGCCGAATACGTTGGAATAGGTCTCGGAGGAGTGTGTAGGTTCGCCGGTATCTATGTCAAATTTACCGATGCCGTGGAACTTATCAGGCTCCCTCTCTGCGGGAGGATAGCCCTTGCCCTTGATGGTGCAGACGTGTACGATGGCAGGACGTTTGAGCATCTTGGCTGCCTCCAGCGTCTGCTCCAGATGCTGCATATTGTGACCGTCAACCGGTCCCAGATAGGCAAATCCGAGGGCATCGAAGAGGGTATTCTTATAAACGGCATTCTTTATTGCCGACTTTGAGCGGAAGAAGAATCTCTTTACAGGGCGACCGATAAGCGGTATTGCTCCCAGTGCCTTGACCATGCGGGTCTTGAAGTTGACGTAGTTTTTTTTGCCGCGAATGACCGCCAGATAACGTGCCATCGCGCCCACATTTTTGGAAATGGACATCTTGTTATCGTTGAGGATAACGATGATATTGTCGCGGGAACGTCCCGCGTTGTTCAGTCCCTCGTATGCAAGACCGCCGCTGAGCGCACCGTCACCGATGACCGCCACAACCGAGCCAGGCTGCCCTGTAAGGCTTTTGGCGCGTGCCAGACCGCAGGCTATTGAGATGGAGGTGCTGCTGTGTCCCGCAATGGCAGGGTCATGCTCGCTCTCCGAGGGCTTGGGGAAGCCGGCAAGACCACCCTCCCTGCGGATGGTGGAGAATTGGTCGGCTCGTCCGGTCAGTATCTTGTGTGTATAGCACTGGTGTCCCACGTCAAAAACAAACTGGTCCACCGGCGAATTGAATACCCGATGCATTGCCACTGTAAGCTCCACAACGCCCAGATTGGAGGCAACGTGACCACCGTTCCGTGACGCGGTTTCCAGCAGCAGGCTGCGTATGTTGGCGCACAGCTCCTCAGCCTGAGCATAGCTCATGCGTTTGAGCGCGGCGGCATCTTTGGTCACATCGGGGAAAGTATATCCGGCGGTTTTGGTCACCGCCTGATTATTTTTCTTGCTTTTCATATAAAGAAACCCCAAATAGTTTACATAATGGGAATTACCAGCGGAATGATAATGCCCAGCATTATTCCGCCAAGCACCTCCAAGGGAGTGTGTCCCAGCTTTTCCTTCAGTTCCTTGGCATCAATGTCGTTGCGCTCGTCCTCGTCCTCGTGGCTGATGCGGACGATTTTGTTGATCACCTTCGCCTGTTCACCGGCGGCGCGGCGCACACCCATTGCGTCATAGATGACAATGGCGGCAAGCACCAGCGAGAAGGCGAAAAACACCGACTCGATGCCACACTTGCGGGAAACTGACACCACCAGCGCGGAGACGGTGGCAGAGTGTCCGCTGGGCATTCCTCCCGCGCCGAAAAGACGCTCAACGTCAAAGCGGCGCTCCCTTATCGCGGTGATGATGAACTTGATAACCTGAGCCATTGTCCAGCCCAGTATGGAACATATCAGAACATAATTCTTAAAGAACGAATCAAATGTATTCATCTGTTCCTCACATGAAAATTAATATATTCTTTCCAGCAGATACTCGGCAAAGCTGATAAGGAATGCGGCTTCATCGCCAAAGGCAGCGGCGGCACTTTCCTTTGCTATGTCGGTGTGTATTGCTGCAACGCCCTTGGCCTGCTCCAGACCAAGCAGGGTTACATAATTCGACTTGTTGTTGTCCGCATCGCTGGCGATGGGCTTGCCGAGGGTCTTTTCGTCGCCCACAACGTCCAGAATGTCGTCAATTATCTGGAAGGCGAGACCCACCTCGTTGGCGTAGCGTCGGGCGGCGGCAATCTGGGTGTCGCTCGCTCCTGCGGCGGCACAGCCCATAACACAGGCAGCTTCGATGAGGGCGCAGGTCTTGCACTCCACCATCTTGATGAGGGTGTTTATGCCAATCTCTTTGTCCTCGGATTCAAGGTCGATTACCTGACCGCCAACCATTCCGTCAATGCCGCAGAGGCGGAAAAGTTCACCGCTTGCCATTATTCTGCGCTCGGCGGGCAGTGCTGTGCATTGTGCGATGGTCTGTGCGGCAAGTGCCTGAAGGGCATCGCCCGCAAGCAGTGCGGTTGCCTCGTCAAATGCCTTGTGGCAGGAGGGCTTTCCACGGCGCAGGTCGTCGTTGTCCATGCAGGGCAGGTCATCGTGAATAAGCGAGTAGGTGTGTATCATCTCAACCGCGCAGGCAAAGTCCAGCGCATCGGCGGCCTCGCCTCCGCACAGGCGGCAGAATTCCATTGCCAGTGCGGGACGGATACGCTTCCCCGCGTCCAGCAGAGAATAGCGCAGTGCGGTGTATACTGATTTATAAAGGCAATCGGGCAGCGGCATGGTCAGCTCGTCCAGCCGACGCTCGGTCATCGACCGATACTGCTCCAGTCTGCTTTTTACCAGCGAAATATCCATATAATTATTCCTCCGTTTTACGGTCGGCAGCGGAAATCTCCGCCGAAAGCTCAGTGACTCTCTGTCGGGCATTCTTCAGTGCCTCGCTGCAAAGCTGTGCAAGTGCCGCACCCTCCTCGTAATACTTGAGGGACTGCTCAAGGGGAAGGTTGCCCTGCTCCAGCTCTGCGGCTATCTTCTCAAGACGCGCAAGAGCCTCTTCAAAGCTCATTTTGGTTTCCATAATATTTACCTCGTTGTTATGTGCGATTCATATTATATTACGCGGCAGTTGGCTCTGCCGTCGGAAAATTGCAGAGAGATTTCATCGCCGCTGCTGAGAGAAGCGGCATGAGAAACGGGCTTTTCGTCCTGATAAGCCACGCAGTAACCACGGGAAAGCACCGCAAAGGGGTTGAGCGCAGCCATCTGCCCTGCGCATACCGAAAGCCGCTTTTCCTGCTCGGCAAGCTGGCGGGCAAATGCGCCCTCGATGCGGGAAAGTGCCATATCCACCCGCTGTGCCTGCTGCTCGATGCCGTAGGTCGGTGAGGTAAAGCAGGGGCGTGCGGAAATGATATTGAGCCGCAGCTCATCACGGTCTAGGCGGGCTTCCATCTTTGCGCGAAGCTGCTCGCCAAGGTAATCGATCCGCTCCTGCAGAGCGTACATATCGGGCACAGCCAATTCTGCGGCAGCCGAGGGTGTAGGCGCACGCAGGTCGGCGGCAAAGTCGCATATGGTAAAGTCGGTTTCGTGACCGACAGCGGAAATGACCGGCACAGAGGAAGCTGCAACGGCACGGGCAACGCCCTCGTCATTGAATGCCCACAGGTCCTCTATAGAGCCGCCTCCGCGGCCGACAATCATCACGTCGCACAGCCGTCCGCTGCTCAGGCGGTTTACGGCGGCGGCAATCTGTGCAGGAGCTTCATCGCCCTGCACCTGCACGGGGCACAGCACCACCTCCGCAAGGGGGTATCGCCTGCCCAGCACGTTGATGATGTCACGCACAGCAGCGCCCGTGGGAGAGGTCACAACGCCTATTCTCTGAGGAAATTCCGGCAGAGGTCTCTTGCGTGCGGGGTCGAAAAGCCCTTCGCTTTCCAGCTTTGCCTTCAGCCGCTCCAGTGCGGCGTAAAGCTCACCGATGCCCGAGGGCTGCATGGAGGACACCACAATCTGGTACTGCCCTGTCTGCTCGTAGAGGGTGACCTTTCCCCTGACAACCACCTGCATTCCGTCCTCCGGCACAAAGCGGAGTGTCTGTCTCTGCCACTTGAACATTGCAGCAGAGATGGAGCAGCGGTCGTCCTTGAGGGTAAAATACATATGACCGGAGGAGTGACGTTTGATGCCCGAAAGCTCACCTGTCACAGTGATGTCGGACAGCAGCATATCCTCCGAAAGAATGGCTTTGGCATAGTTATTGACCTGCCAGACGGTCAGTACAGTTGATGCGTCCAAGCGGAAACCTCCGAAATTATAGCACTCCCGCCGCCAGCAGGGCAATGCCCGCGGCGTTGTCGCAGGAAAACTCCGGCGCGGCAAAGCGCACACCGAAGCCTTCTGTCAGCTCCCTGCGGATAATGGAATTGGAGGAAACACCGCCCGCAAAGAGCAGCGGAAGCTCTCCGTACTCTGCGCGGATACCCTCGCACATACCAAGCAGGGTTTTGGCTATGTATTCAAAGCAGAAGCGAGCCACATATGCGGGCTCTCTCCCCTCTTCAATCAGCTTGCTGCAGCGGTTTTCCAGACCGGAAAGGCAGCAGTTGAGCCCTTTCAGCGTGGGCTTGCAGCGTATAGGCTCATCGCACTGCTGCGCAAGCCTGTCCAGTGCGGCACCGCCGGGGAATCCAAGCCCCAGCATACCTGCAACACGGTCGATGGCCTGTCCTGCCTTGAGGTCAAGGGAGCCTGCTATCATCTCTATGTCCATGCCGCCCTCGGGCTTTCTTCGCACAAGAACCGCCTCTGTCGTGCCGCCCGAAAGGTGGAATGCCACAAATCGGTCGGTCAGCTCATCAATGCAATCCGCCGACCACAGCGCGGCGGCAATATGCCCCTCCTGATGGGAGAAGGTGCGCACAGGCACACCAAGCACAGAGCCAAGCACCTCTGCCTGACTGCGTCCGCTTTCAAAGCAGGGCATATATGAGCCCTCCACAGGGCGGGGGCGCACCGAAACACCTATGACCTCGGGACACACTGCACCGCCGGCTGTCAGCCTGTCCATTACCATGGGAAGCTGCTGCACATGGTGGAATACCGCATCGCTCTGGCGCAGACCGAGTGCCCCCTCCTTTACGGGAAGCAGCATACGCTCCTGCCTTATCTGATGGGCAATGCAGTCATAGTATGCCACAGAAGTGGTGTAGTTGCTGGTGTCTATGCCGAGAGCGCGTCTCACTGCTCACCAGCCTCCTCAAGGCTGCGCACATAGCTGCCCAGCACACCGTTGACAAAACCGCTTTCGTCCTTGCCGCCGTAGGTCTTGGTCAGCTCAACCGCCTCGTTGATGGAAACGGGGGCGTCTATGCCATCGAAATATGCAATTTCATACAGCGAAAGGCGCAGCACAGCCAGCACCACCTTGGAAAGGCGAGCCAGTGTTCTTGCACGGCTGAAGCGGGCGATTATTGCGTCCAGCTCCTCCTGCTTTTCCTCCACACCGCGGAGAATACGCAGGACATAGTCATCGGGTACGATGTCGCGTGCCATCATTGCAAGTTCCATCAGCTCTTCGATTTCAGCATTGGAAAAGCTGCGTTCAAACAAAAGCTGAAAAGCCAGTTCTCGGGATTCATGACGTCTTGACAATTTTATTACCTCCTGCCCGTGTGCAAAAAAACTTGCCCTCCGCATACTGGATGTGGAGGGCTGATGCACAATGATCTATAAATTTGTCCAAAGATCAGTTGCGGAAACCGACAGCGTGCGGCTTCCATAGCTTTATGCACTCGGCTGAATATACATCCACTGTATATTATAGCACAAAGCTGGAATTTAGCAACAACAATCGTTATTTTACTTCAATAATCTTTATGCTTCCGGGCATCACATCAATCTGACCGATTACAAGGTCGCGGATTACCGCCGCGCCGGAGGAAGTAAGGGCTTCTCCGCCGGTGGGAACGATGATATTTACCTCTGCGTCGCTGATGACGACAGCGCAGTCACTGTAGCCCTTTGCCTTGAGCAGGGTCTCTATGGCGGCTTCCTTTTCCATTGCGGCGGCAATTGCGGCGCTCTTGTTCACTGCCTCGGTTTTCTGGCTGTTGTCCAGTGCCGGGTCGTCAATGATTTCCCTCAGGGTAGAGAGAGCCTCGCGGCGGGTGTCGTCCCTGTCCTTGCGTGCCTTTTCAAAGGAATTCTGCCGACGTCCTGCCTCTACGGCTTCCTCGTCCATTGCAGCGGCATCAGCGGAAGAGCTTACGGGGGTGGTGGCTGCATACTCTGCATCAATAAGGCTGTCTGCCATCAGTGTGCTGCCCGAAGGGTCTATCATTTCCTCTGTCGGCGCAAACTGCCAGTTGAGATACACTGCTGCCCCCAGAGCAATTACCAGTGCTGCCAGAATGAGATGTCTTTTTCCGATGATCATGTTGTTTTCCTCCTGTGTCATTGTGAAATTAAAATTATACACACGCGCTTTGAGCTTATGTTCAGCGCGGTAGTAACCGCTTGCTTGACCCTTTCGTATACCAGCGGGTCCTCTGCACCCTCGCACAGCACCACAACGCCGTTGACGGTGGGCATCAGCTCGGTGCGGATAAGGGCTTCCTCTCCCTCACTGCTGTCGATGATAATGAAGCTGTTTTCGCTGTCCTCGCGGCGGTCGCTAGACTGCACTCCGCCCCCGCCTACGCTCTCCGAGCTGTCGGTACTGACCCTGTCCTCGCTTGCGTATACATACTCCCTGCCGTTTTTCAGCGTCACCATAACCTCGGTGCGCCCTGCGCCCTCTATGCCGCTTATAAGCTGCTCAAGCCGCTGCTCAAGCTGTTCGGCATATTGTTCAGTGCTTTCAGCCTTGGCGGTCGTGCTTTGCTTGCCGCAGGCGGGCAGCATATCGCTGAAAAGCAGAAGCAGCATGGCCGTCAGCCCCATGGCAATTATCAGCTTCAGCCGTTTATTGCCTCCCTCCGAAGAGGTCTTGAGCATTTCTGTCAGTCCCATCATCTTTGTCTTTCTCCGTCTTTTGTATGTCTGTCGTTATGTCTATCCCAAGGTATTGCTCCAGTGCCGATTGCGCGGCGGCGGCTTCTGCATCTGATGTGCCTGCCAGCGTGACGGCTACCTGTCCAATTGTTATGCTGCCGTCTGCGGCAATATCCGTCTTTACCGCAATTTCATAGGCGGAAAAACCCAACTGCCTGAGTTTTTCATCAATTATCCGGCTGACAGCACCCTCCACAGCCGCCGCGCTCTGCCGTTCAACCTGCTGCTGCAGATCGCTGCTGAGGCGGGTGTACTGTATTTCTTCTTTATTGCTGTGTCGCCATTCGCCCCCGCAGGACTGCAGACCGGAAAGCGGAGCAATGCACACACACAGCGCAAATGCCGCAAGGCACAGCCGCAGCACCTTTTCATATTTATGCTCAGGGATAAGCATATCCAGAACGGCGCATATCACAGCCGCCGCACATACCGAAATCGCCCACTCTTTCAGGGAATCCATCATATCACCCCACACTCCCCAGCAAGATTGCGGAGGACACTATCAGCACCGCCGCACAGAATAGCAGCAGCGACAGCATGACCTCAAGTGAAGCAGTCACTGCACGCAGCAGCCGTGATGCGCTCTTTACCTCCAGCATATCAGCAAGCATACGGCAAAGCTCCATTCCCAGCAGCCAGATGACAGTGCGGATAAGGGGCGGCAGGCAGATAAAGGCGATGGCAATTATTCCAAAGCCGCCCACCGATGCCCGCATGACCGAAAGACAGCCCTGCACTGAGGCAAGCGCGTCGCTTATCGCGCCACCGATGACCGGCACAGTGCCGGAAACCAGAAATTTCAGTGCCTTGCCGCTTGCCTTGTCCGCAGCGGCAGAAACCGCAGAGGTCACGCCCAGAAAGCCGGTGAACAGCATTGCAAGCAGCCCCAGAAGCCACTTTACACGCTTTTCGATAAACTCCGTAAGCCCCTCCAGCCGAAGGGTGGGTGAAAGCGCCGAGGCTGTGGAGATGGCAAGGAAGATGCGCAGCAACGGCAGCACTGCCTGCGATATGACCACATTGATGCCGCTGTTAAGCCCCAGCATGAACGCATTGTAGCCTGAGGCCGCCAAAGGGTGTCCACCTGCGGCACAGGCTGCGGCAAAGACCGGCACAAACACTGCGCCAAAGCCACACATTCCCTCCATCGTCCTGCCCGCATCGGCAATGTGCATTGCAACAGGCGCCGCTGCCGCAGTGCATATTGCAATGGTGGCGGCGGCAGCCGCAGGAGCAGCCAGCTTGCTGTCGGCAAAGGAACTGCGCAGCCCCTCAATAAGCGCGCACAGCACCACCAGCCCTGCCGTAACCGCACAGGCGGCAATGGGCGCGGTACTGCTTTCCTTTGCCGTTTCCGTCAGCAGGTCGGTTATGCTTTCGTAGGAAACGCTGATGCCCTGCTCCATACCCTGCTGCGTGATACCCGCCTCCTCCAATGCTTCGGCGGTTTCCTTTGGCAGGGCTTCCTCAAGAAGATAGCTGCCCCCTGCCTGTCTTTGCTGCTCAAGGATTATTTCCGTGTCCGTTACCTCTGCGACGGCGGGTGCGGCAAAAGCGCACATCAGCCAGAGCAGTGCCACAACAGCCTTTACACACTTCATTTGCTTTTTCGCTCCGTCCTTTATACTCCGTTGATTATATTGACCGACAGGTCAAGCACCCGCTGCAGCAGCGGCAGGGTGAGCAGCACTATTGCAACCTTGCCCGCAAGCTCTATGCGTGAGGCAAGCGCTGCCTGTCCGCCGTCCCTGCAAACGTCCGACGCAAGCTGTGCCACAAGACACACGCCAAAGGCCTTCAGCACAGGAGTAATCAGCGAGCTGTCTGTGCCCACCGACTGCGAAATGCGTGTCAGCTCGGTAATCAGCGGGCTGATACAGCCCAGCACTGCGGCAAAAAGCACCACACCCGCGGCAATGCTTACGGCGGCAGCCATATCAGGGCGGTACTGCTGCACCACAAGCACCAGCATACATGCAACCACTGCACAGCCCGCCAGTCTGATAATATCCATGCTCACAGCCCAAACACCGACTTTACTGTTTCAAAGAGGTTGTTTATCTCGGTAATGAGCATCATCAGCACCACCACAATGCCGGCAAGGGTGGTCATCATGGCTTGCTCCTCTCTGCCCGCGCGGATAAGCACCTGATTAAGCACCGCCACGATGATGCCTACGGCGGCTATCTTGAAGATTAGGTCAACATTCATCTGCCTGTCCTCCCAACTATGTGTTTTCCGTTGATGCCAAGTCTGCTAAAAGGTATGCGGGAGTGTTATGTATTATTACTGCAATCGGTTGACAAATAATCTTCCGGAAGATAATATGGAAATATCAAAATAATAAAGGAGAGTGAAAACAATGAAAAAGAACGCCGCCCGCTACACCGTTATGCAGAGAAAGGGTCTGCAGTGGCTGTGCGTATTCGGCGCAGCGTTGTTCATGGGGATTTATGTACTCTTTCTCCGCACCGCCAATCTCCCTCCCGTAACCCAATGGAGCGGCAATGATTGGTCATTGAGCGGCTGCTTCTTTGCCTTTATCGCCCTCTTCCTCGTGGTGCTGTGGTTTATCCGTCGCCCCCGTGTGCGTGTCAGCGGCAGAAGAATATTCTTCTATCCCCGCTTCGGCTTCATGCGGGAAACCGACGCGGACACTCTACGCGAAAAGGCTGAGATACGCAGAAAACGCAGCGCAATCCTTGAGCCGGTGGGCAGTCTTAATCCACCTCCCGGCGAGATTTACGACAACTGCCGTTTTTTCTACCCCGAACGCATCAGCTATTACATAGACGGCAGACTGGTGCTGCGCTACAGCACACTGATGCGCAACCACGAGCTGCTCACCCTGCTGCTTGCGCCGGAAAAGGATAAGCTGCCCGAGGTCACTGCGGAAAATGTGACTGTCTGCCCGCTGTGCGGCGCAAAGTACCTTGACGAGGGAAATGGCTGCCCTGCCTGCGGGATTAAGTATTTTTATGTAATTGATTAACAATCCAATAGAGTCCTCATAAAGAAAGCCGTCCATTCATCACCCCGAATGGACGGCTTTCCTATCCCCTAAACAATCAGAATGACCACCGCCATACCGCACAGCACCGAGCATGACAGATACAGTTTTGACTTTGCGGTCAACTCGCTGCGGGCCTGCTCGTAAAGCTGTGTGAAACGGTGCAGTGCCGCTTCCAGTCGTTTTACCTCGCCATCGGTGTCGCTACGCCCCATGCCTGTGCCAAGCTCGATAAGCGCACGCTTTTCCTCGGGAATCAGCAGATTGGTTTCTGTGCTTTCCGCTATGGCAGCTTCCCATGCGCCGCGAAAGCCCTCTCCACCTGCAACGTGCTGAGCGCACAGCCTGAGAAATTCCGCTCTGCTGTCAGCGTTTTCCGCAGCAAGCTGCTCGGGCGGCAGACGGCGGTACTGCACAGCAGTCATAGCCTCACGGGAGAATATGCATATGTCCTCCAGCAGACGCACCCGCGTTTTTATGCGGCTGCACAGCTCCACGCCAAAGAGCAGTGCGCACACCACTGCCGCCGCACAGCATATCAGCCGCATAGCTGCACCTCCCCATCAAGTAACTGCTCTGAGGAGTAGATTCCAGCAACCGCCGATGGAGCAGACCTTCCGCAAAGCAGTGCCACACGGCGGAAAGCCCCTGTGTGAAGAAGCGAAATAAGCTGGGGCCGCCGCGCAAGGTCGTCCACACTGCCTGCGTGTACCGACATGATAAGTACTGCACCCGCGCCGGCACACATACGCACAGCCGCCACGTCCTCATCAGCCCCCACCTCGTCACAGATGATAACATCGGGAGAAAGACAGCGCACCGCCTGCAGCATACCCTCTGCGCGGGGGTACCCGTCCAGCACGTCGGTACACCGCCCCACATCGCAGCAAGGAATACCGCCGCACACCGCCGCCAGCTCGCCCTTTTCGTCAACCACAGCAACCCGCCTGCGAATACCGTCTGCCCTGCCCTCGGACAAGGCTTTTGCCATATCCCGCAGAATGGTAGTCTTTCCGCTGCAGGGCGAACCGGCAATAACAGCACCGCACAGCCCATTGGCAAACAGCCTGCGCATACATTCGTCCGCACAGCCCATGCGCTCCTTTGCAATGCGCAGATTGACCGAGGATATGTCGCGCAGTGCAGTCACAGTGCCGCCGCTGACCACCGCTGTGCCGCATATACCTGCACGATGCCCGCTTCCTACGGTAATGCACCCGCGGGCGATGTCGCTCTCTCTGCTGTACACCGCATGACCGCACAGGTTGTAGAACACCTCGTCCAGCACTGCCCTGCTGACATCCACTCCGTCACAGGGGAAAATCTGACCTTCTGCGCAGGAAATGGCAATGGGTCTGCCGCAGCGCAGACGTATCTCGAAAGCCTCCCGCTTGAGCTTTGCGGGCAGTGCCAGCAGCGCGGAGGCAATGCCTGTCCCCAGTGCCGCTGCCGCCTCATCAAAGCATTGTATGTCCCTGTCGATATACACGTCCGCTCACTCTCCTTTATGTCAAAGGATTATGCCGCTGTCCGCCACATTATGCAGCCTGTCCTGTTGGTTTATCACACCATAATAAAAAAGCACAGCGCAGGAAAGGCTCCTGCACTGTGCCAGATCAATTTTACGGAAATTTCGTCAGTTGTTGCGGTAGAGGAAAAGACTGATGAGCTTTGAAACATAGCTGAGCGAGCGCGCCTCCTCGGAGGTCCATATGCGGGGCTGTCCCATGCAGTCGGCAAAGCCGATGTAGCCGCAGGGCTTGTCGTTGAAGAGAAGCACGCTTTGCATAAAGGAATAGATGTCGTTGATGTCGTTTTCGATGAAATACTTGTATACATTATGAGGCATGGTGGAGGTATCGTGGCAGTAGAGGATAAGATTTTCGTCCAGCAATGCCTTGTCAAAATACTCTGCAAGGTAAGGCACCAGAGGAAGCTCGGTGCGCATTTTTTCAATATTGGGGGCTGTCCACTGGCAGAACATCTTCAGCTTGTTGTCCTCGGTGCGCTGAACAAAATACACACGGCTGACGTTGTAATGACTGCCCAGAAGCTGCAGCACCACAGGGATTGTGGTCTGGAGATTGCCGGAATTGTAGAGTATCTTGAAAATATAGTCGGTAAGCTGCTCGGAAACGCCCAGATTTGGTCGTTCCATGATGTCGTCCGGCTCTCTTTGACTGAACAGGCAGGTGTCCTGAAGGGCATCGTCAAAGAAGCAATAGCGGTCCTTGCCATCGTGCTTGGCGCAGTACATGGCTTTGTCGGCATTGGAATACAGCTCGCAGTAGTTGCGGCCGTTGGAGGGGAACATTGCAACGCCTATACTGACCGAAACATCAAGGGTCTTTTCGCCGCAGGGGAAGCTCTGGCGCAGTGCGGTGCCGATGCCCTCCGCAATGCGGATTATGCCCTTTCTCTGGCGGGCGTTCTTGAGGAGAATTATAAATTCATCACCGCCGATGCGGCACACTATATCTCCCTTTCGGCAGATGCTGCGCAGCTTGGAGGCAATGTCGGTAAGCAGTGCATCGCCGAAGGGGTGACCCAGACAGTCGTTGACACGCTTGAAGTTGTCCACATCGCACAGCAGCAGCGCGTGCTGCACGGCAGTGCCGTGGGTGCTGATGTATTCGTCAATGACCGACTGAGCGGCACGCTTGTTTAGCAGACCTGTCAGCGGGTCCTGATCCATCTGGGAAAGCAGCGACTTGGTCTTGTTTTCCAGCGCGATAAGGCGGCGGTTATTGACCAGACGCATGGTGAGCAGAAGCACGCGGTTTTCTTCGCTGAAATCAATGGGAGAGCAGCTGAAGCTGAACCAGTGAAATTCTTTCAGATTGGGCGACAGTATGCGGAATTCATAGTCGTATGCGGGAATGATGTCGGAAAACTCCCTGCGCAGAGCGTTTATATCGGCAATATCGTCAAACAGCTCCACATCGTCCGGGTGTACGTATTTCTGCTTAAGCGCGGTTATCGCGGCGGAATAGCTATCCGCCTGCCACACCTCGTTGGGAAAGCTGGACCCTGCGTGGGCAACGCATATCTTGTCATTGGTCAGGTCAATCTCGACAATGACCTCATAGCGCGAAACAAGTGATTCTATCGCACGGCTATTTTCATAATTTGTATGCTGGCTGATAGACTTCCCCTCCCATCAATTGTCATAAATCAGCAAAAATGCGCCCCGCAGACCACAATTCATAACCAATAACCATAGGTCTTTTATGCGCATAATGACACAGCATAATTGTCATTACAAAAATCACAACTAATATAATACAACAAATGAGGGTAATAGTAAAGGACTTTTTTAATAATATTTACTTAATGTGGGGATTTTCGTAACAAACGCCCTGCTGCGCAATGGCAACAGGGCGTTTGTTGGACAACATATATTACTCAGCACCGCATTATGCGGCGTTACCTCACAATATAGTGGGGAATTTATTTCTTGCTGACCGGTGCGCTGCTCTTGATTGCACCGGGACGACCGCAGCACTTCTTGTACTTCTTGCCGCTGCCGCAGGGGCACAGCTCGTTGCGCTCGGTTTTGCCCTTGGAACGGACGGTGCGTGCGTTGGGCTCAGAGCCATCGGAGCCGGTGTCGTTGGCAACAGCAACCGCCTTGCGCTCCAGGTCTTCCTGCGTGCGAATCTGAACGGTGAGGATATACTTGGTGGTATCCTCCTTGATGGCGGCGATCATCTCGTCGAACATATCGAAGCCTTCGATGGTGTACAGCGACACGGGATTGTGCTGACCGTAGGCACGCAGACCGATGCCGCGCTTGAGCTCTTCCATTGCGTCGATGTGATCCATCCAGAGGGTGTCAACGCAGCGCAGCATGATGTTGCGGTCAAGCTCACGCATGACAGGCTCACCAAAGAGCTGCTCTCGCTGCTCGTACAGGCTGACAGCGCGCTCCTGCAGCAGGTTGACAACGTACTCACGCTCCAGCGATTCAAGCTCGCTGATGGTGTAGTTCAGGTCATCGGGCTTGGTCAGCAGACCGAGGTAGAAGTCACGCAGACCGGTGAGATTCCAGTCCTCCTTGCGTTCGCCAACAAGGTAGCGGTTGACGTTTGCTTCCACCGAGTCGCGGATCATCTTCACTATCTTGTCACGAATATCCGCACATTCCAGCACCATGTCACGCTGGGAGTAGATGATTTCGCGCTGACGGTTCATAACATCGTCGTACTGCAGGACGTGCTTTCTGACGGCAAAGTTACGGCTTTCAACCTTACCCTGTGCGCTTTCGATGGCGTTGGAGATAAGTCTTGCGTCAATGGGAACGCTGTCGTCTGCGCCGAGGGCTGTCATGATGCCCTGCATACGGTCGCCGCCGAAGAGGCGCATCAGGTCGTCCTCCATGGAGAGGTAGAACTGGCTTTCGCCGGGGTCACCCTGACGACCGGCACGACCACGAAGCTGGTTGTCGATACGGCGGGATTCATGGCGTTCGGTGCCGATGATGAGCAGACCGCCTGCCTCACGCACACGGACAGACTCCTCTGCAAGCTCGCTCTTGAAGCGCTTTTCAAGGTCGGTGTACAGCTTGCGCAGTGCCAGTACCTCTTCGGAATCGGTCTCGCCGAAGGAGGTGGCAATCTCAATCTGCTCCTCGGTGCAGCCCTGACGGCGCATCTCGGTCTTGGCAAGGAATTCCGCGTTACCGCCGAGGTTGATGTCGGTACCACGACCTGCCATGTTGGTGGCAATGGTAACAGCACCCAGCTTACCTGCCTGAGCGACAATCTCCGCTTCCTTCGCGTGGTGCTTTGCGTTGAGCACCTCGTGCTTTATTCCACGGCGGGAGAGCATTCCGCTGAGTATCTCACTCTTTTCGATATTTACAGTACCGACCAGTACAGGCTGTCCCTTGGCGTGAGCCTCAACAATGCGCTGAATGACAGCGAGGAACTTTGCCTTTTCGGTGCGGTAGACCAGGTCGGACTGGTCGATACGGGCAACGGGGCGGTTGGTGGGAATGGCGATACTGTCCAGACCGTAAATCTCTCTGAATTCCTCTTCCTCGGTCAGCGCGGTACCGGTCATGCCGGAGAGCTTCTTATAGAGGCGGAAGAAGTTCTGGAAGGTGATTGTTGCAAGGGTCTTGGACTCACGGGCGACGGTGACGCCCTCCTTTGCCTCGATGGCCTGATGCAGACCCTCGCTGTAGCGGCGACCCTGCATCAGTCGTCCGGTGAACTCGTCAACAATGATGACCTCGCCGTCCTGAACGACATAGTCAACATCGCGGTGCATGATGCCGCGTGCCTTGAGTGCCTGATTGATGTGATGGGACAGTGTAAGGTTTTCCGGGTCGGAGAGGTTTTCCACTCCAAATTCCTGCTCTGCCTTCTCAACACCGCGCTGAGTAAGGGTGGCAGTCTTGGACTTTTCATCGACGATGTAGTCGGCCTCGGCGTACTGGTCGTCGTTGTTCTGCTTTTCGTCAACCTCTGCAATGACTACGGAGGTCAGGCGGGAAGCAAAACGGTCAGCCCTCTCGTAAAGGTCGCTGGACTTATCGCCCTGACCGGAGATGATAAGGGGGGTTCTCGCCTCGTCTATGAGAATGGAGTCAACCTCGTCAACGATGGCAAAGGCGTGTCCGCGCTGCACCTTAAGCTCGGCATAGGTGACCATATTGTCACGCAGGTAGTCGAAGCCCATCTCGTTGTTGGTGCCGTAGGTGATGTCGCACTGATAGGCAGCCTTGCGCTGGTCGTTGGAAAGGTCGTGTACGATAAGACCGACAGAAAGACCCAGCCAGCGATGCACCTTGCCCATCCATTCGCTGTCGCGGCGGGCAAGATAATCGTTGACGGTTACAACGTGAACACCCTCGCCGCTGAGCGCGTTGAGGTATGAAGGCAGGGTTGCAACCAGAGTTTTACCTTCACCGGTCTTCATTTCGGCAATTCGGCCCTGATGCAGAATAATACCGCCGATAATCTGCACAGGGAAGTGCTTCATACCCAGAACACGCCATGCAGCCTCACGGCACACGGCAAATGCATCGGGCAGTATATCGTCAAGCGTCTCGCCGGCAGCCAGTCTGCCCTTCAGGACAGCGGTCTGGGAGCGCAGGGTATCATCGTCCATGGCAGCATAGTGCTCGTCCAGTGCCAGCACCTGATCCACCAGCGGCTGAATGCGCTTAAGCTCGCGGGTAGAGTAGTCGCCAAAAAGCCTTTTAAGCAGATTCATTGCAAATAAACCTCCATAAGCCGCAGCACGGCAAATAAGTAACATTATCGCATTATTATACGCATTTAAATATTATACTATAATCTTGTTCAAATAGCAAGCACTTTAATAATAGTAAACAATATTTGATTTTATGCGGCAAGTTCCCAACAATATATTGTGTTTTTCTGCCAGCTATGCTATAATTGTCGTATACTTTGCTTGGAGAGGATCGAGGCCTTAAAATGAAAACCTTCAGGATAACCCACACTGCCGACCTGCATCTGGGCTCGCACTTTTCCTCCACACCGGAGATTGCGGCCTCCCGCAAGATGGAGCAGCTGGAAAACCTTCGCAATATAATAAAAATCGCCCACGAGGACAACTCGGAAGCCCTGCTTATCTGCGGCGACCTGTTTGACACCCTGCGTGTGGATTCGCAGCTTCTTGCCGAGGTGCAGAGCATTCTCGGCTCAAGCGACCTTTATGTATTCATCTCCCCCGGCAACCACGACCCCGCCACACCCGACTCCTCCTACATGATGGAGGGCTGGCCGGACAACGTGCATATCTTCCGCGGCGGTCTGGAATGCGTTGAGCTGGAGGGCAAGGACGTCTGCATCTGGGGTCTTGGCTTCCGCCATTCCATCGAGGCGGAGAGCCTGCTTTACACCTTTATCCCGCAGGACAAGAAGATCAATATTCTTATGATGCACGGCGAAGTTGTTCCCGATGAGAACTCCGAGAGCCGCTACAACCCGGTAACCCCCGAGCGTCTTGCATCGCTTGGCGTGGATTTCTGTGCCCTCGGGCATATCCACAAGCCCGCCCACAACAGCATCGGCGATTTCTGCTACTGCAACGCCGGTTGCCCCTCCGGACGCGGTTTTGACGAGCAGGGCGACAGAGGCGTATACTGCGGCTACGTCAGTCACGGCTTCTCCCATGTGCAGTTTGTTCCCATTCCCTCCCGCCGCTACCGCTCTGAGAAGGTGGACGTTTCCGGCTGCGTTGTGGCAGACGAATTTTGCGCACGCATAAAGGAAGCCCTGCAGAAGTCCTATGGTGAGGATTACAACCGGCATATCTACGATGTCACCATGCTGGGAACCCTGCCCAAGGGTGTCATGCCCGATTCCCGTGCGATAGCCCGCCTGCTCATGGAGGAGATTCACTACACGCGCATTACCGACATGACCACCACCGAGCTGGACATCGACACACTGATGAAGGACGGCTCGCTGCGCGGTGCCTTTGTGCGCACTATAATAGGCCGCATGGAAAAGGACCCCAAGAACCGAAACAAATATCTCCGCGCACTGGTCTACGGACTGCGCGCATTTGACGGCGAGGTGCGGATTAATGAAGATTACTGAGATTTGGGCCAAGTGCTTCGGTATGCTCCGGGGCGCAAAGCTGACCTTCCGTGAGGGAGTAAACATCATATACGGCGAGAACGAGACCGGCAAGACCTCCCTGATGGAGTTTATCCTTGCCATGTTCTACGGCATCGGCAAGGGCGAGGAACGCCGCCGCTATGAGCCGTGGGAGGGCGGTCGTCTGGACGGTGTCATCACCTTTGAGCATGACGACAAAAAATACACCCTCAGCCGCCAGTTCGGCCCCAGCAAGTCGGCTGACAAGATTTCTCTCTGGTGCAACACCACCGGCGAGCCTATCAACATACCCGCACGCTTTGAGCCGGGCGAACACGTTTTTGGCATCAACCGTGAGACCTTCATCAACTCGGTCTTTATCGGTCAGGCAGGTATTCCCATTCGAGGCGACAACAACGAGATACTCGCCAAGCTCACAAACCTTGCCGCCAGCGGTGACGAGACCGCCAGCCGCACCGAGATAGCCGAGCGACTGAATGAAGCCTCCGCGATACTCCGTTCCCGCCGCGCAAATGCCATTTTACCCGCGCTGGAGAAGCAGCGTCTGGAGCTTATCGAGCAGCGACAGACCCTTGTGACCCGCTCTGCCGAGGCAGACACCCTGCGCGAGGAGGTTACCAAGCTGACCCACCGCTGCCAGCGGCTTACCTCAGAGCTTGCAGACCTTGAGGCACGCGACAACGTCATCGAACAGCTTCGCAAACTGCGTGAGCTGGAGGAAATAATCCGCCGCAAGAAGTCAATGGAGGAGGCAAAATCCAAGTACGATGCTCTCCACGGTGTGCTGTACGCACAGGACAACGGCTTCAAGCAGGGTTTCCTGCAGACGGTGCGCGAGCGCATGGAGCAGTACAATACCCAGAAGGGCTTCATCAGCGCAAAGCAGGAGCAGTATGACGACTGCTGCCGCCGCATTGAGGAGTTTGACCGCTCCCCCCTCTCCGGTATGCGAACCATCAAGAAGTACAATGCCGACATACAGGAGTCCCTTGAGCAGTACCGCCTGATGCGCGATGAACGCTTTGAGCTTGAGCGTGAGCTGGAAGAGCGTCCCGCCGTCAGAAAAGGCCCCGCGTGGCTGACCCCGCAGAATGTCTATATCGTTTGCGGCGCACTGGTTATTCTCTTCGTCATGCTGGGCTTCATCAATCCGCTGTTCTATGTGTTCGCGGGTCTTTCCGCCCTCGTCGCCGGTGCGTATTTCGTTGCCCAGCGCACAGGCATCGGCTCCGGTCTGCTGCCCAGCGACAATATTCAGCTTGCCAATCTGGACGAGGATATACACGACCTCAACCGCCAGATGCGCCCCGTACTGGACGAGGTTGGTGTGCGCGACATGGAAGAGCTTGACCGCCTTGTCCATTACATGAACGGCGTTTCCAGACAGCTTCACGACATGGAAACCGAGCGCGACACCATGCGCGAGGAAATGGGCACTCTCCGTCAGCAGCTTGAGGAGGTCATGGAGTCCATACGCACCATGCTCGGTGACTACACCGAGGTGGAAAACGACGAGAAGGCACTGTACGTCATCTCCCGTCTGGACAAGATGCAGTGCGACCACGCCGCTTATGAGGAACGCTTCCGCAGCGAACAGGAGGGCTTTGACATAGCCCTTGCAGGCAGAGAGTACGAGGAAATCGAGATTGAGGCAGAGCTGCTGCGCGACCAACTTGGTGACAATGTCAACATGGCAGATGGCGACTTCAGCTCCTTTGATCAGGCGCTTATCAAGTGCCGCGACGAGCTTACCGCCGCCCGTGAAGCACTTGCAGGACGTCAGGCAGAGCTGTCCATGATGAACACCGAGCCTTCCGAGATGAGCAAGCTGGAGGAAGAAATCAAGCTGCTCTCCGGACGCATCGACCGCTACGAATTTGAATACGCTGCACTGCAGGAGGCTTCCGATGCCCTGTCCGATGCCTTTGAGTCCATGCAGAAGGACTTCGGCCCGATGATAAACTTCCGTGCCAGCAAGATACTTGCTGAGCTGACCGGCGGCCGCTACAGCTCGGTTGTGGTTTCCGAGAGCCTGACACCCGCCATAAAGGAGCCGGGCGGCACCATACAGAGCTGCATCAGCCTCAGCTCCGGCACCGTTGACCAGATTTATCTGGCTCTGCGCCTTGCTATAGCCGGAATCCTCTCCGAGGAAAACCTGCCCCTTATGCTGGACGAAGCCTTCGCCCAGTTTGACGACCGCCGCACCGCGGAGGCTCTCAGCTACCTCATCACCGAGAGCGAAGCAGAGCGCATCGGTCAGGTGCTTGTATTCACCTGCCATGAGCGCGTGCTGAAAGCCGCACACGACAGCGGCAAGAAGTGCAGCTTCATTCAGGTCAAGTAATCCGACAATCCAATAAAATAGAGCAAGCACGACAGCCCCACGCGGGACGGTCGTGCTTGTTTGCTTATATAATTTATTCAGTTATGCCTGCTTCTTGATTCCGAACATCATACGCAGAATACAGCCCAGAGCTTTGGGGCTCTTCCAGACGACAACCTTCACACACATTCACTCCTCTGCCTTATGTATATTGGGAGCGGCTGTCTCCGCTCTTGCTATATACTACGCAGAAAGGCGGCGTTTGTGCATGAAAAAACGCGCTTTTCAGCGGTTTTCCCACGGCTTGATGCTCTTTGCCTCTTCGTACATGACGCAGTAGCTTTCGTGGCGGGATTTGGCGATGTCTCCCCTCTCCACTGCCGCTACAACGGCACAGCCCTTCTCGCACAGGTGTGCGCAGGAGGTAAAGCGGCACTGACCTATGTACTGCTCAAACTCGCGGAAGCATTCGGGCAGCACGTCCTTTTCGATAACGCTGCACAGCTCGGTGTCAAAGGAGGAGAAGCCGGGAGTGTCGGCAATCACCGCGCCGAAGGACAGGCGGAAAAGCTCCACCGTGCGGGTTGTATGGCGACCGCGCCCCAGCTTCTGGGAAATCTCCGCCGTTTTCTGGGCAAGCTGCGGCTCAATGGCGTTGAGCAGTGTGGACTTGCCCACACCGGAGTTGCCCGCAAAGGCAGACACGCAGCCCTTCATCTCGGCGCGTACCTCTTCAACGCCCTCGCCGGTCTGATAATTGACACCAATTACGCGGTAACCCGCCTTGCGGTAGGTCTCGGCAACCTCGTCACAGGGCTTCAGGTCCAGCTTGGTTATGACGATAACCGGCTCGATTCCCGCAAGCTCCGCGTTGGCGGTCATGCGGTCGATGACCAGCATATTGGGCTCGGGGCTGACCGAGGAAACGGTAATCAGCAGCTTGTCGATATTCGCCACAGGGGGACGCACAAGGCTGTTGCGCCGCTCCTTGATGCTCCACACCAGAGGCATATCGCCCTCGCCTGTGCGCAGCTCACAGCGGTCTCCCGCAAGGGGGATAATTCCCTGCTTGCGCAGCAGTCCTCTTGCCCTGCATTCGTATACGGAACCGGCGGCTTCCACATAGTAGAAGCCGCCTATTCCTTTAATTATAGTTCCTTCCGGCATACACTCCGCAGGCCGGTTTTCCATGCTCTTACCGCTCATCAGCCCAGTGCGGGGTCGGCGGGAGCGTCGGTCGGCTGGGTGACCGGCTCGGTGACGGGCGGTGCTGCGTTGGGAATGACAAACTCGTTGTTGTAATTGAATCCCTTGACCTCCTTGGTGGTGAAGTTGATTCCGACGGTGGCGTAGAGAGAACCGGCAATGTAGATCTTTGCGGTTCTGTTGGAGCCGGAGCCGTTGATGGCAGCCTCCACCTTACGGTTTTCAGCAGTATTTATGTCGGTGGTGTATACCTTTTCATCGTCCAGATAAATCTCAACGCGCAGCGACTGGGACACTATATCCGAGGGAATCTCGAAGGTGACCAGCACCTCGCTGACGGGTGCGTTGCCGTTGCTGACGGTGAACTTGACCTCGGTCTGGTTTTCCTGGATGGGAGTGCCGGGAGAGGGCTCCTGATAGAGAATAGTTCCCTTGGGCTTCTCGCTGTCAATCTCGGTGGAGCTGATGGTGTTAATGCCCATGCCGGTCAGCTTGTTCTTTGCGTCGTTGTAGAGCATATTCTGGCAGTTGGGCATCTTGATAACAGAGGGCTTCGGTCCAAGGCTGACGTATATCTCAACGGGGTCGCCCTCGGAGATGTCGGAGCGGGGACGCGGGTTGGTGTTGATGACGTAGTCCTTTGCGATGGTTTCGTCAAAGACCTCAATCTTTGTGGGAACAATGCCCAGCTTGATGCATTCCTCGGAGAAATCGGCATAGTTTCTGCCGGAATATTCGGGCACCAGCAGACGCTCAACGCCCTTACTTACGGTGAGGGTGATGTCGGAGTTGTTGTAGACGTTCTTGCCTGCCTTGGGGCTCTGGTTCATGATGGTATTCTCAGCAAAGTCGTTGCTGAAATCCCACTCGATGCGCCAGGTGTAGCTGTAGGAGGGGTTGTGGGTAACCTCCTCATAGTTTGCGCCGATGAAGTTGGGTACGTCACCGGTGGCGTTGGGGTTCTTGATGAAGATACCGCTTTCGTCAAAGACCAGCCACACCATGACCAGCGCAACCACGATAAACGCTACAGCGATACCGGAAAGCACAGGGATTACGGGGCTCTTCTCACGCTCGTAGGCCTCTTCCTCCTGACGGCGGCGGGTGTTGTAAATGGCGTTGATATAGCGGGTGGGTGCGTCCTCGGTCATGTAGCGGTACTCAAAGCGAATGTCCGGGTCGCGCTTGAAGTCGTCGATGTCCATGAGCATATCAGCGGCCTGCTGATAGCGGAATGCAGGGTCCTTCTGCATTGCCTGCATGGTGATTTCCTCAAGACCCTCGGGAATGGAGGGATTGATGTTGCGGGGAAGCTCGGGGTCTGCCTGCAGATGCATCAGAGCAATCTTGACCGTTTCGTCGGCATCAAAGGGCAGTCTGCCGGTCAGCATCTCGTAGAGAATTACGCCCACAGAATAGATGTCGGCGCGGGCATCGGTGGGCGAGCCGCTGGCCTGCTCCGGCGCGATGTAATGCACCGAGCCGATGGTGCGGCTGTTTTTGGCGGTGGCGGCACCGTTGCCGCTGCCTGCAAAGTTTGCAATGCCGAAGTCGGTGACCTTGATGTCGCCGTTTTCCATCAGCATGATGTTCTGTGGCTTTACGTCCCTGTGGACAATGCCCTTATCATGGGCGTGCTGCAGTGCCTTGAGTATCTGGGTGGAGAAATGCACTGCTTCCTTCCAGCTGAGCACACCCTGCTGGACAATGTACTCCTTCAGCGTAATGCCGTCGATATACTCCATGACGATATACTGCATATCATCGGCATCGCTGACGTCGTACACCTTGACGATGTTGCGGTGGCTGAGCAGGGCTATTGCGCGGGATTCGTTGCGGAAGCGCTGACGATATTCCTCATCGGCAAGGTATTCGTCACGCAGAATCTTTATCGCAACGGTCATATCGGTCAGGGTGTCCTGAGCCTGATAGACCACTGCCATGCCGCCCTCACCTGTGCGGTGAAGTATCTTATAGCGATTGTCAAGCAGCTTGCCTTCGTATTTATCCATCTTTTTACTTCCTCCCTATTCGCAGATAATCAGTGCGGTGATGTTGTCACTTCCGCCGCCCGCATTTGCCATATCTATGTAGGCAAGCGGCAGCTGCTCGGGGTCGGTTGTCTGTGCCGCTTCCGCAAGCATCTGTGCGGAAACGCAGTTGGAAAGACCGTCTGAGCAGAGCAGAATCATATCGCCCTCACCCAGCCTGACTTCATTGAAATCAACCTCAATGGTGTCGTACACACCCAAAGCGCGGGTGATGATGTTCTTTCGCGGGTGATGCTCCGCCTCTTCCGCGGTTATCTGACCCATGTCCACCATCTCCTGCACCATGGAGTGGTCCTTGGTTATCTGGCGTATGGTGCCGGAGTTTATCAGATATGCACGGCTGTCGCCTGCGTGAGCAATGTATATCACACCGCCGCACACCAGCGCGGCAACAACTGTTGTGCCCATGCCCGTCAGCCTTTCATCGCAGCAGGCCTGTCTGTAGACAGCGGCGTTGGCTTTGGCAATGCTTGCCTGCAGCAGCAGACACAGCTCCGTGTCGTTCAGACCGCTTCGGTATTTTTCCTTTATATGGCTGCTGATTACCTCAACAGCCTTGCTGCTGGCGTATTCGCCGCCATTGGAGCCGCCCATGCCATCGCACAGCACAGCCCATACCGTTCCGTCATCAAATACCCCGCCGCCGACCGAATCCTGATTGCTCTTGCGTACCAGACCGACGTCGGTGCTGAAAAAAATCCTCATTAATTACTCCTTGGAAGGTTACTGCCTTCTGCTTTTACCTTGTATATTATGAACGCCACAAAAGGCGAAGCATATCAATTCACTGTGCGTCTGCGCCGCTCTGTCTTTTGAGCTGACCGCAGGATGCGCTTATGTCCGAGCCGAGGGTGCGCCGCCGTGTGACGGTGATGCCGCTCTGCTCCAGTATCTGCATAAACCGCTGTATGCTCTGCTGACTGCTGCTCTTGCAGCCGCTTCCCTCAACCTCGTTGATGGGGATAAGGTTGACATGGCACAGTGTCCCACGCAGGCGGGAAGCCAGCTCGCGGGCGCACTGCTCGCTGTCGTTTACGCCGGAGACCATGGAATATTCATAGGATACCCGCCTGCCGGTCGCGTTGGCGTAGCGGCGGCAGACGTCCAGAAGCTGCTCCACATTCCAGCGGCGGTTGACAGGCATCATCTCCGAGCGTATGCGGTCATTGGGTGCGTGCAGCGAAACCGACAGCGTAAACTGGGGCTTCATGGGGATAAGCTGCTCAATTTTGTCCACCAGACCGCAGGTGGAAACCGACACATGGCGCATACCTATGCACACGCCATCGCTGT
>SVPT01000132.1 GCA_015065695.1 Oscillospiraceae bacterium
ACGAATGGTGCGCGGTCAGATACTCTCCCTGCGTGAGCAGGAATTCATGACTGCTGCCGAGGCAACCGGTCTTTCCGTAAGCAGAAGAATCTTCAAGCACCTTGTGCCCAACGTTATGCCTCAGCTGATCGTTACCGCAACCATGGGTCTGGGCAGCGTTATCATCACCGAGTCCACCCTCTCCTTCCTCGGTCTGGGCGTTAAGCACCCGCTGGCCACATGGGGTACTATGATCAACTCCATCACCTCTTCCAACGAGAACATGGTCCGCTATGCATATATCTGGATCCCCGTCGGCGCACTCATCTGCCTCACCGTTATCGCCTTCAACTTCGTCGGCGACGGTCTGAGAGATGCGTTTGACCCGAAAATGAAGTAATAAGGAGGCGGTATAAAGATGAAAGGTAAAATCGCCGGCTCCAAGAAGAGCTCATATATCACCGGCAAAGAATCCAACCGTATTATTCGATTTAACCGCAAGCTCACCCGCAGACTGGAGAAACAGCGCGAGAGTGCCAGACACAATCCCTCCATGTACACCACACAGATGAGGGACGAGAACAATGTTGTCGAGTTTGACAACATCTGCACCTACTTCTTCACCGACATCGGTACCGTCAAAGCTGTTGACGGCGTCAGCTTCGATATTCCCAAGCAGACCACCGTCGGCGTCGTCGGTGAGTCGGGCTGCGGCAAGAGCGTTACCTCCCTTTCCCTGATGCAGCTTCTCCAGCGTCCTCAGGGACAGACTGTTGGCGGAGAGATTCGCTTCAACATGGGCGATGGTGTCGCATACAACATCATCAACACTCCCTCCGAGGTCATGCAGGGAATACGCGGCAACAAGATGGCCATGATATTCCAGGAGCCTATGACCAGCCTTAACCCGGTATTCCGTATCGGTCAGCAGCTTGACGAGGTTATGGAGCTGCACGGCGAGGTACTCTTCGGCGAGGATTACGATAAATCCAAGAGCCTTTCCCGCGAGGAGAAGGCCAAACGCCACGACCTCATCAAGCAGCACTCCATTGATATGCTCAAGATGGTCGGCATCGCCAACGCCGAGGGTGTTTACAATATGTATCCCCACGAGCTTTCCGGCGGTATGCGTCAGCGCGTTATGATAGCCATGGCACTTTCCTGCAACCCCGGACTTATCATCGCAGACGAGCCCACCACCGCTCTTGACGTTACCATTCAGGCACAGATTCTCGACCTGCTGCGTAACCTCAAGACCAAGATTGGCAGCTCCATCATGCTCATCACCCATGACCTTGGTGTTGTTGCAGACATGGCTGACTACGTTGTTGTTATGTATGCCGGTCGTGTTGTTGAGAAGGGTCTCAGCCGCGATATATTCCACAATCCGTCCCACCCCTACACCATTGGTCTGATGAAGTCCAAGCCGGTTGTAGGTCAGCAGGTGGACGAGCTGTACAACATTCCGGGCAGCGTTCCCAACCCCGTTGATATGCCCAACTACTGCTACTTCCGCGACCGCTGCGAATACTGCACCGAGGCTTGCCGCGGCGCATATCCCCCCACCTATAAGATAAGCGATACCCACTATGTTTCCTGCTATCGCTTTGCTGAAACCGGCGAAGAAGTTGGTTATCCCAAAACTGTGAATGTGGAGGAGCTTTGATTATGAGCGACGTTATTGAAACCACTGCTGCGACTGTCAACTCCACACCTGCCGGCGGAGATGACCTGCTTGTCGTCCGCAACCTGAAAAAGTATTTCCCGATTACCTCCTCTTTCTTCAAGAGGACTGTCGGCAACGTAAAGGCTGTTGACGGTGTCTCCTTCTCCATCAAGAGAGGCACCACCATGGGTCTTGTCGGTGAGTCCGGCTGCGGTAAGTCCACCATCGGACGCACCATTCTGCGTCTGCATGACAAGACCGACGGCGAGGTACTCTTTGACGGTGTTGACATCTTCAGCCTCAACCGTGAGGAGCTGCAGAAGATGCGCCCCAAGCTGCAGATAATCTTTCAGGATCCCTATTCCAGCCTTTCTCCCCGTCTGCCTGTCGGTGAAATCATCGGCGAGGCTGTGCGTGAGCATGGCATTGTTCCGGAAGAGGAATACGACGACTATATCACCCGCATTATGAAGGCCTGCGGTCTGCAGGAGTACCACAAGGACCGTTATCCTCACGAGTTCTCCGGCGGTCAGCGTCAGAGAATCTGCATCGCCCGCGCACTGGCTCTCAATCCGGAGTTCATTCTCTGCGACGAGCCCGTTTCCGCACTGGACGTTTCCATTCAGGCACAGATCATCAATCTGCTGAAGGATCTGCAGAAGGAATTCGGTCTGACCTACCTATTCATCTCCCACGACCTGTCGGTCGTTGAGCATATCTCCGACACTGTCGGCGTTATGTACCTCGGCTCGATGGTGGAATTTGCCGACACCGCAACTCTCTACGACAAGCCGCTGCACCCCTACACCAAGGCTCTGTTCTCGGCTATTCCTATCCCCGATCCCGATGCGAAGATGAACCGCATTATCCTTGAGGGCAGCATTCCCTCCCCCGCCAATCCTCCCACAGGCTGCAAGTTCCACACCCGCTGCTCGGAGTGCCGTGAAATCTGCAAGCACAAGGCTCCGGAATTCCGTGAGGTTGAGCCCGGACACTTTACTGCCTGCCACCTTTACGATGAACAATAAGGCGGTGACTTCCCTTTGAGCAAGGATAAGCAGCCCTTTGAGGACGATGGACGCACTATAGCCAATATGGACATTCCCGGAATGCCCTGGTACAATCCGGAGCGCAAAAAGAAGAACGATTCTTCTGAAAACGCAATCGAGCAGTTATCCCGCGAGGGTCAGCGAGCCATGACCGGTGGCGTGCTGCTTGCTTCGTTGCTTGTCGGCGGCGTGTTTGTGCTTGGTTTCCTGCTGTTCATACTGTTCTGCATCTACGTCTGGTTCTAGCGATTATTTCACCTTTGACTTATAATGCTTCAGCACAACACAATAATAACGCGTTTAAACGTATTTGTCAATACGTTTTACAGTATTTTCATCTAAACAGGTGACAAATTATGTTTTATGAAAATTTGGTAGAGGTTTGCAAAGAGTTGGGCGTATACCCAACGCGGGTTGTGCTGGAATGCGGAGGAAAAAGCGGCAGCATCAGCGGCTGGAAAAAGGGTGCCTGGCCCAGCTCGGAGATTGTTGCCAACATCGCCTCCCACCTAAACATTTCATGCGACCGTCTGCTTTTGGGTAAACCATCGACTCAGCCAACAACCGCCCAAAACGCCAGTTATTCGGAAGAGGCACAGCAGTTGATGCAACTTTTCGATTCACTTGACCAGGAAGGACGCATTATTGTTATGGCAGAGGCATTGAAACAGAAACAGCGTTTGGGTGATTAACCGCCCTGTGCGCTGTCGGAGCAATCCGATTCCCAAATAACCGAACAAAGGACGCATCACTTTTCTAACGAAAAGCTGATGCGTCCTTTCTGTTATTATCACTGATATGAACCTCGGGGAGATTCTTGTTTTATCTTCAGCACCTGGCGCGGACGTTGTATTTGGGCATGGTCTATGCTATACTGATGAGTGACTGGGATAATTCATCACCCACGAAAGGAATGACATGATGAGCAACATTTGCAGAAACAGAGCCCCCATGGGCTGGAATAGCTGGGACTGCTACGGCGCCGCCGTTACTGAGGATATTGTCCGCGGCAATGCCGAATTTATGGCGAAGCACCTGAAGCAATATGGCTGGGAATATGTTGTTGTTGACATACAGTGGTACGAGCCCACTGCCGTTTCCCACCAGTACATTCCCTTTGCGGACATCTGCATAGACGAATACTCCCGCCCCATGCCTGCGGTCAACCGCTTCCCCTCCTCTGCGGGAGGCAAGGGCTTTGCACCTCTGGCAGAGTATGTTCACTCACTGGGTCTGAAGTTCGGCATACACATCATGCGTGGTATCCCCAGACTGGCTGTACACAGAAATACCGCCATCAAGGGCACCAACTACACTGCGCGTGAGATTGCCAAGACCGACAGCATTTGCTGCTGGAACACCGATATGTACGGCGTTGACCCCACCAAGCCGGGCGCACGCGAATACTACGACAGCCTGTTTGAGCTGTATGCCTCGTGGGGCGTTGACTTCATCAAGTGCGACGACATCTGTCGTGAGCTACCCAAAGAGGAAAGCGAGCTGATACTGCTCAGCGAGAGTCTGCGTGCCTGCGGAAGAGACATGGTACTCAGCCTTTCTCCCGGCCCTGCGCTGACGGAGAAAGCAGAGCTGTACAAGCAGACCGCCAATATGTGGCGCATTACCGACGACTTCTGGGACAACTGGAAGCTGCTCTACGCTATGTTTGAGCGTGCGGAAAAGTGGGCTATCCACACCGGTGCGGGCTTCTGGCCAGATGCCGATATGCTGCCCATCGGCCCTATCCGCCAGA
>SVPT01000133.1 GCA_015065695.1 Oscillospiraceae bacterium
CATAATCTCTTCACCCCTTCTTCAAATTTTTTATCTAGTATAATAGCACCCCTATTATATTACTTGCTTTTACATATTTCAATATCCCATCGGCTGACAGGTTCCCATCGAACTTGCCAGCCTTTTCTATTTTCATCAGAAAGGAGGTGAAACGCGTGTCTTATACTTTAGCAAGCAGGGAACTTGTACGGCAATTTCCGATTCACGGCGGAGTGAAAACACCGCCACTCTTTAGGGCGAGCCCTAATACCCCAACCAAGAAAGGAGCGATAAAATGGACGAAAAAAAACCAGCGGCTATATACGTGAGTAACGCCGCAGGAGAAAAGCAAGATCGAACAGCTTGCCGTAAAGTGCGGGCTGTCACAATCGGAATATCTGCGCAAGAGGGCGCTCGGCTTCGTACCCAAGGAGGTACCGCCGGGTGCCTTTTTTGATTTCTGCGGAAAACTGGACGAACTGTGCAATCTATGTGCCGACAAGGTAACAGCCGAAACGGAGGAGCGGTTGCTGGCTCTTGCCGACGACATTCACTGCACATTTCTGCAGACGGAGAAAGAGAGCATATCGGCAATAAAACTATCAGCGAGAGGAGGTGATAACTGATGGCATCAACAGGCTTCTGGCCTGTAAAGGGCAGGCTGAAAGACGTTATCGAGTACGCCCGTAATCCCGAAAAGACCGTTCTAACTGACGATCTGAAGAAGTCGCCGGGCTACATTGCCGATGCAGACAAGACCGAGCAGATGATGTTCGTGTCGGCGATAAACTGCCCGAAGCAGCGAGCCTACGAGCGAATGACGGAGACCAAGCGGCGATAGCCGTGAACTCGTCACCGAGAGCCGACAGAAGCACTGCATCAATCTCTGATAACAATATACCGCAATCCCCTCCCAAAATCAAGCTTCTGGCAAAAGTCAACGATAATGCCCTGCCCCTCCCGCACCATCTGGCGTGCCTGCTGGGCGGTGTAGGTCTTTGGGGCGCTGCGGAGGGAGGTATCTGAATTGCGTGCGGAGAAGTGTGCTCTGCCGTCCTTGACAGTGTCGTCTGTTTGTGGTATACTTTTTGTATCAGAGGTTCCATGCCTACGTTGGGAGCTGCTTTGGCTCGCCATAGTAACATGGGCTTCTGATATTTTTTTACCATAAATCCCTACAAGATCGTACAGAACAGCCGCACCATTTTTTCTTATTGCGACAAGTACATCTGCAGCATACCCGTTGTTTCCAACTTTGTAGGTGACGAAACCTCTTGCGAACTCAACAATATCGTCCTTGCGCTTGTGTCTCGAGGCTTCGCAAATCCAACCTCTCGCCGCCTGAATAATTTCATCTGCGTTGACAATGACCTTAAGTTTGTCGCATAAAGTGTAGGGTCTGCGTCCATCAATACGGCTGCGTGCATCTCTGCGCCTGTAGGTGTCCCGCACGCTTGCCTGCCCCTCCCGCACCATCTGGCGTGCCTGCTGGGCGGTGTAGGTCTTTGGGGCACTGCGGAGGGAGGCATCTGAATTGCGTACGGAGAAGCGTGCTCCGCCGTCATTGACAGTGTCGTCTGTTTGTGGTATACTATCCATGTCAGATAGCATATCGGCCTTAGAGCCACTTGCGGATATTATAATTCCGCCTGGTATGCTATCTGACTTTATTTTGCCTACATTGTAGATTGTTGCTATACCATCATTAATACCTACCGATATGGTGATTCTATAGTATGCGCCATCAAATGCACCGTACTTCTTTGCAAAGCCCTTGTCGGTGCTGTGCATATCGGGGTTGGTCACAAAGACGGTGCGCTGCTGTCCGTTGACAATGACCTTCCTATAACCATAGCGGTTCACCTCATGGGGAACACGCTTGGCGAAGGTGGCAGCGGTTTTGGAGAGGGCATCGGTGTCCAACTCTGCGCCCCATTCCGATATGGCGGGGCTTGCCTTGCGTGCGCCTCTGGTGGCGTATGCCCCGCTCTCAGCCAATGCTGCGCCACGCGCTCTGGCTTTGGCTGCGGTGCGGGTGTCCCTGCGGGTCACGCTTGTGCCGCCCTGCACGTTGAGGTTGTTGCGGAAGTTGTAGAGTTTGTTCTGCGCAGCCGCCATGCGGTGCTGCTCAAGGGCATTGGCGACACGCACAGCGGAGTTGTACGCACGTTGCGCCGCTTCACGCTGTTCTTCGGGCAGCGTGCGAATGTACTCAATTGCATCAATCTCAGTGACAGCACCGCTGCGGGAGCCGTCTGTTATTGTGTGCGTTGTGCGGGTGAGGTTGGGGCTGTAGTTGCTTGCGTGGGGTGCGGCTTCCCTGGGGGCTTTGGGGGACTTGGGGGTGGAGAAGCGGGGCTTTTTCGTTGTTTCCCCTTCGTCCGTTATTCCTCTATCTCGTTCGGGAAGGCTGCTGCTATCTCTGCCATCACTTTCTCCTCGGTATTGCAACGGTTCATTATTTCTATTAACCGCTGCGCCAGCTCCTCTTTCTGCTGCTGATTTCTGCTCCTGAAAAGACGGAAAATCCTTCCTACGGTATACTCTGAATAGTTCCTCTCCAAAATTATCTCGTGCAAATTGAGGCGCATCTGAATATCCTCGACTTTCATACCTATATATAACCTCCTTGACGTCTTTAACAATTTCAAAAACATCGGCATCTTCAAATATCACAACTGTATCAATGCTAGGAGAATCCCAGTCACCATCAGTGAACACCATGGCACTTTTATCCCTAACATTAAATTCAATTATGTATCCACCGTTTGCGGAACGCTTGAATGCTTTCGAGCCGCCCCTTATTTCAGCTATACGGACGTTGAACGCATCTGACAATTGATCCGTCAACACTCTGTTGACATACGCCCAACCGTTTCTATTATAACTCTCTTCATCATACGTTGCAAGTAATTCAGCACCGGTAAGTGTGGCATACTGCGGACGTCTTCTTACGGAGAAGCGGGCAGGGGTGGGGGGTTCAGCACTACCATCATCGGTGGTTTTGTAACCTTCCATAGCTTTCGCGGCAGGAGTGCGGGCAGCAGCTTGGTCAAGCTCCTGCTGAAATGCTTCGCTCAGCTTTTGAGAAAGGTTGTCAAGCCTGTTGTTGGTGGTATAGAAGTTGAGCAGGCTGCGGTCATAATTGCGAGAGAAGAAGTGTCGCACAAGGTAATCTATATTGTACCCACTGCGAACCATATCAGCGTCATATTTGCTGAGGTCAAACATTCTGCGGACATCTGCTGCGAACTGACGTGCTGCTGCATCTATGCCAATATATGGAGTATTGTAAAACGCATTTTCGGTGGCTGCATTTATACCGACTGTAAGGTTGATAGAGCCATCATGCCATTTGCGATAATTGGTTCTGTCCCACAGCGGTATTGCTGAGTGCAAAACGCCTCGATATGGCTTGGATAAGGTTTCTGAGGAATGGGTTGCTTCAGTTTCACTCTTCCCATCAGCTCCGCTATCCATTGCATCATCAGCCATGGTTCTGAACACGGTTGCAAGCGGGTCGTTTGTGCGCTCGAGCGTGCCGGCGATGTCCTCAAGCAGCTCAAGGTCACCGGATTTCTGCACAACTGCATTTTTTGTGACAGCAAGCCATTCTGTGTATAATTCTTGACAATATCGCTTGATTATTGTTGCATTAATCGGTATAATATTAATAAATGAATGTGTAGATGCGTGTAATTATTGCAATTTCCCGTTATCACATCTCTAAAGAATTAGATTGATATTCACACATTCATTGGCAGACAATACCGTAAACTACAGACCGATTAAGGTGTACACTATGGAATACTTTGCACACAAAAACAGCTGCGGTGAGCTGCAGACAGTTATATGTCACCTTAAAAATGTTGCCGCGATTGCATCAGACTTTTCTGCGGAAATATTCAAACCCATCGCCCATGAAACAGGAATGCTCCATGATATAGGAAAGTATTCCGCAGCCTTCCAGAGAAGGCTGCAGGGAAGCGCAGAGAGATTTGAGCATTCCACCTGCGGTGCGCTGGAGTGTGTCCGCTACGCCCCGAATCCTAGGAAAAGAATTGAACAGTATTTCATTGCGTATATGATGGCATACTGCATAGCGGGTCATCACACAGGTCTTCCCGATGGCGGAACAGCCGCAGATGACCCCGACAACGACAACACCCTCCAAAGCAGACTGAAGCGAAAAGACCGCTACTACGGTAGTGCGACATCATATTCCGCATATGAAGATGAGGTAACGGTCAATATTCCATGTGCAGAAGCGGTGACAGATGAGCTTATATGCTCAGCAAAAGATAACACAGAGTTTATTGA
>SVPT01000134.1 GCA_015065695.1 Oscillospiraceae bacterium
CGCGCGGCGCATGGTGCGCTCAAAGCAGCGCATCAGGTCCAGGTGGGAGATGTACCGTGCAGGACCGCTCTTTTCAAAAAAGATTCTAACTGCGCGCATGGCACTTACCTCCTGTCAGGGCAGTAACACCGCAGCCCGAGCATTTCTCGCGACAGTGGGGCGTGGTCTGCGCCTCCATCGCTTTCTTATGCTCTGCGATGAGGAATTCCTTGGTAACACCGTAGTCCATGTGGTCCCAGGGCAGTATCTCATCGTACTCGCGGCGGCGGTTGGCGTAGAAGTTGGGGCTGACACCCGCCTTGGTGAATGCCTCCAGCCATGTATCCAGACGGAAGAAATCACTCCAGCCATCAAAACGGCAGCCCAGCTTGTGTGCCTCCAGAAGCACCGCGCCCAGTCGGCGGTCGCCACGGGCAAACACCGCCTCAAGGAAGCTGGTGTCGGCATCGTGCCAGTTGAGGGTGATTTTCTTGCTCTTCACGCAGCTAAGCATATACTTCTGCTTTTCGTGAATGGTCTCGATGGAATCCTGCGGCTCCCACTGGAAGGGAGTAAAGGGCTTGGGCACAAATGTGGACGCACTGGCGGTTACGCTGACGCCCTTGCCCTTCTGTCGGTCGGGATTGGTGTAGAAGCAATTGACAACCGCCTGTGCAAGGTCAACGATGCCTGCCACGTCCTCCATTGTTTCGGTGGGCAGACCCAGCATGAAGTACAGCTTTACCGATGTCCAACCGCCGTTGAATGCGGTAAGGCAGGTTGACATAAGCTGTTCCTCTCGCACGTTTTTATTGATAACGTCACGCAGACGCTGTGTGCCCGCCTCCGGTGCGAAGGTCAGACCGCCACGGCGCACACGCTGCAGCTTTTCGGTCAGCTCATCGGAAAAACCGTCCACACGCAGGGAGGGCAGCGAAAGACCGATTTTCTTCTCCTCCGTCCACGCAAGCAGCTTGTCCAGCAATGGAGAAAGCTGTGTGTAATCGCTGCTGCTGAGGGAGGACAGGGATATATCGTCATAGCCGGTGCTGCGGCAGAGGGAGAGACACATCTTATTGATGGTCTCCGGCTCACGCTCACGCAGGGGGCGGTAGATAAAGCCTGCCTGACAGAAGCGACAGCCGCGTATGCAGCCGCGCAGAATCTCGGCAACGGCGCGGTCATGCACTATCTCTATGTGAGGCATGACGAAGGTTTCGGGGTAGTAGGACTTATCGAAGTTATCGACAATGCGCTTGCGCACCTTTGCGGGCGCGCCATCGCGGGGAGTAACAGCGGCGATAGTGCCGTCGGTGTTGTAGCTGACATCATAGAGCGAGGGAATGTAGATACCCTCTATCTGTGCCGCCTCCCGCAGGAAGGCGCGGCGGTCGAAGCCCTGTGCCTTGTGGCGGCGGTACAGCTCAAACAGCTCCAGCCCCACTTCCTCTCCCTCACCGGGCGAGAATATGTCCACAAAGTCGGCAAGGGGCTCGGGGTTGCACACGCAGGGACCGCCGCATATTACCAGCGGGTCATCGTTGGTGCGGTCGGCAGCCAGCAGCGGTATGCCGCCCAGCTCCAGCATATTAAGCACGTTGGAGTAGCTCAGCTCGTACTGCATGGTAAAGCCCACAAAGTCGAACTGAGAAAGGGCATCGCCGCTCTCCAGACCGTACAGCGGGATATTATTGTCCCGCATGACCTTCTCCATGTCGTCCCACGGCGCAAAGACACGCTCGCACCAGACATCGGGCTGGTCGTTGTACAGGGAATACAGTATCTTCATGCCCAGATGGGACATGCCAATTTCATACACATCGGGGAAGCAGAAGGCAAAGCGAATGTTGACGCTTTCCTTGTCCTTGACCACGCTTCCCTGCTCGCCGCCTATGTAGCGTGCGGGCTTCTGTACCTGCAGAAGGTACTGTTCTATGTCTTTTCTCATCAGAGGCTCACCTTTTCATACAGCTTTTCGGCAAACTGTGCGATTGCGGCTTCATCAATGGCAGGTGCCGGCTTATCCTTGAACTGAGTACCGACCATTCTGACAATCAGCTTCTCAAAGCCCTTCTGCTTGCTTAAATCCATCTCACCGCCGAAGCAGGCGGCAGCCAGCGCATGGCTCCTGAGCGCATGACCAAGACCCGCCTCGAAAAACTCCTCTGCCCTGTCGGGGAAACCGCAGCAGCAGTAGTAAGCCGCAGGCGAGCGCAGCAGCATTGCGGCATTGTTCTTTATGAAGCTGCTCATGTCCTTGTGGAACATACCCATGCGCACCGCACTACCCAGCACAATAGCATCGTATCCGCTCAGCGAAGCGGGTGCGCGGAGGACGGGATACACCTCGCACTCGACGTTTTCGTTCTTGCAAAGCTCGGCGGCAAGCAGACCTGCGCACTTCTCGGTGGTGCCGGTTTTTCCCGCGTGAAGAATGATGATTTTCATACTGGTCACATTCCTTTGTGTTTATTAAAACAGCCTGTATTTACAGCAAAATTGCGCATCCCCCGCGAGGCGGACGCGCAATCCTATTGCTTGATTTCGTATATTGTTTACTCAGCAAAGCCGGACTGTACAAGGCGTACAAGGCTCTCAACTGCTGCGTTCTCGTCAGCGCCGTCGGCAATAATGCGGATAGTGGTGCCGCCAACTATACCAAGAGAAAGGACGCCCAGAAGGGACTTGGCATTAACTCTTCTTTCTTCTTTCTCAACCCAGATGGAGCTCTTGAACTCATTGGCCTTCTGGATGAAGAAGGTGGCGGGACGAGCGTGAAGTCCTACCTGATTCTGAACCATTACTTCGTTGACGTACATAATGCTGACCTCCTAAATTTGACAAGCGTGTAATTAACAAGTATTATGTTGCCTCAAAACAACCTCGTTAAACCTTTGTTTATCCTTACATTGGTCCGGTCTTTTTACGCTATTATTATATCACATGAATAACATTAGTCAACGCAAAACGATTGATTTTGGTTTGTGTGACAATGAAGTACGTCAGCAAACGCCCCTTGCTTGTGCATCTTCACTTCATTCGGCAAAAATCTATAGCAATAGCGCACAATATTTCGCATGAATTATGTCAATATTGTTGTCCGTTTTGTCAATCCAGTACAAAATCCTGCTGTGCATATTTAGCACAATTACTGTATCTTAAGGATTTTTTAGCGTTTTTGGTAAGCCAATTATTTACGCGGGTTAACTAAATCAGGTATTGACGCGCTGCACGCAGCACCACTGCTGGTGGGTTATTTATCCAGCATATCAGGGCGCAGGCGGCGGGTCACCTCCAGCGACTGTTCCCGCTTCCACTGCTCGATTTTTCCCTGATGACCGGAAGTAAGCACCTCGGGTACCTCTCTCCCCCTCCACACGGCGGGGCGGGTGTACTGGGGATATTCCAGCAGACCGTTGTAGTGGCTCTCGTCCTCAAAGGACTTATCCTCCGACAGCACGCCGGGCAGCAGCCTTGTCACCGCATCGGTGATAGTAAGCGCGGCAAGCTCGCCGCCGGTCAGCACATAGTCACCAATGGAGAGCTGACGGTCGATGTACTCGTCCAGCAAACGCTGATCCACACCCTCGTAATGACCACATAATATGCAGATGCCGGGCATTTGCGACAGCTCACAGGCTATCGACTGGCGAAACACTTCGCCCTGTGGCGACATATATATGAACAGGGGACGCTGTTCCTGCTGCCTTGCAATGGCATCGAAGCAGCGGGCAATGGGCTCTGCCTTCAGCAGCATACCCTGACCGCCTCCGTAGGGGTAGTCATCTACACGGCGGTGCTTGTCATCGGTGTAGTCGCGGATATTGTGGCAGCGTATATCCACCAGCTCACGCTTGCGCGCCTGACCTATCATGCTCTCGTCCAGCACACGTTCGCACATCTCGGGAAAGAGCGTCAGAATGTCAATCCTCATCGTCAAACATACCCTTCATTACGTTGATTGCCACTGTACCTGCCTCAAGGTCGGTGCCTGCCAGCACCTCGTCAATGGCGGGGATAAGGTATTCCTTGCCTCCGACACGCACCGAATAGACGTCGTTTGCAACGGTGTTGTACACATCTGCCAGCTCGCCGATGGTCTCGCCCGTGGCGGCGTTGATAACACGCAGACCGATGAGGTCCTGAACGAAATATCTGCCCTCGGGAAGCTGTGCGTCCCTGCGGTTGATGAAGATGACCTTGTTTCGCATGGCGTCAGCCTGCTCCACCGTATCAATGCCTTCCAGCTTCATGATTACGATATTCTTATGCACGCGGGACTTCACGACCT
>SVPT01000135.1 GCA_015065695.1 Oscillospiraceae bacterium
CACGCCATACCTCTACTTCCTTTCCTGTTCGGTATAACCTGAGTATATCAAAAACTGTAAACCATGTCTCTGCACATTCTGTTAACTATCTTACTGCACTATACACATCGGTCGCCCGCCCCCTTTTCGCTTGTCCGACGGCGAGAGTTTTGAGATAACCGACAGCCGGATATATCATCAAGAAAGTATCAGGCAAGCAAGAAAAAACGTTCTGTATTGGCCCCCCCTTATCGGGAAACAAAAAAAGAAAAAACAAAAACAGGAGTATAAAATAATATGGCAAAGGTACTTATGATAAACGGCAGCCCCAAGAAGGGCGGCTGCACCTTTACCGCGCTGACCGAGGTGGGCAAGGGTCTTGCCGACTATGCGGTGGCGTATGAGATAATGCACATCGGCACACAGCCCATCAGCGGCTGCATCGACTGCGGCGGCTGCCGCAAAGAGGGCGCGCAGGGCTGCGTCCTGCCCGACAGCGGCATTGTCAGGGAGTGCATAAAGCGCATCGAGGCTGCCGACGGTCTGGTGGTGGGCTCGCCCGTCTACTTTGCCTCCGCCAACGGCTCGCTGGTCTCCCTGCTGGACAGGGTATTCTTCGGCAGCGACCACTTCGCAGGAAAACCCGCTGCCGCTGTGGTGTCCGCCCGCAGAGCAGGTACTACCGCCGCCCTCGACCAGCTCCACAAATACTTCATGCTGGCAGAGATGCCTGTGGTCACTTCCTCCTACTGGAATATGGTGCATGGCTTCAACCCGGAGCAGGTGGCGCAGGACGCAGAGGGTCTGCAGACCATGCGCAACCTTGGACGCAACATGGGCTGGCTTATCCGCTCCATAGAAGCCGGACGAAACAGCGGCGTGGAGCCTCCCGCAACGGAGTACGGCAGCTTCACCAACTTCATCAGCTAACCCCTGCGCACACGCGCATATATAATGAATAAGGAGCAACGCAATGTCTGTTTCCATCAGCTATGAATATTTCAGGCAGCTCTATGCCGCCGATGAGCTTGTCGGCTGGCAGCCGGAGGACATCGCTCTGCTGAAGGAGCGTTTCGGCGCACTGCCGGAAACGCTGGAGCAGTTCTACTCTGCCGCCGCCCTCACGCCGCGTATGCTTGCCGTGCAGGACGAGTGGGTCACGCCGCAGCATTACCGCCGCTGGGACTGGCTGTGGGAGGACGAATGTCTGGTAATCCTCATCGAGAATCAGGGCGTGTGCCGCGCGGGTGTGCGCCGCGAGGACCTGCACCTGCCCGACCCGCCTGTGTACTACCGACAGAACGGCGAGGGTGACCCGTGGCTGCCCTGCGCCCCCTCGGTAAGCGAGTTTCTCGCCTCCGCGCTGGCATACGAGGTCATATTCACCTTTGAGTATACCCCCGAGGACTTTGTCTACTGCATAGAGAAGGAAGCCCTCCCCCTGCTGGACGAGCGGCTGGACAGACAAGGCTACACCATGAGCTGGCTGTCCGGTCTGGATTTCTCCTTCTACACCAACGCCGCAAACAATATGCTTGTGCTGATGGACTACGGCGAGAGTGAACTGCAGCTTCTCTTCGGCGGCACGGACGAGGAAGCCTGCGCCCGGCTGGCGGCAGCGGTGGAGGACATCGCACAGCCCCTCTGATGCCCTTTCTGCTGCCCTCCGCTTCTTTTCCGTCAAGCTATTATTCTGCCTTTTATGATGGATATGTGTGTTCACTTCCGTAAATTTCAAAGCGTTGACAGCATAATTTGTCACTGCTATAATGGATTTATCAGGGGTCGGTAAGGCTCACTGAAAGGATGGAGGAATATAATATGGATAAGGATTTGGCTGCCCGCGGCGACAACTACGCGATAGCTTCGCTGGCACTGGGCGTTACCGCTGTAATGCTGGCACTGCTTTTCCGTCTGGGACTGGTGTGTGCAATACTGTCGGTGTGCTTTGCGGGCAAGGCAAAACGGCTGGGCTGCACAGGAAAGGTCACCGACACCGCAAAGATTGTTTCGGTGATTGCCATTGTGCTGGCGTCCGTCATGGTGCTGATAGCCATTGTCTCAACGGTGCGCGGCTGTATGAAAACGGTGGAGTTTGTGTCCTGCGCTGCCGAGAATATCGGCGAATATGTCGATGACCCGGAGGCATATGTACAGCAGATGGAGCAGAAGGCAGATTCGGTATTCTCCCTGCTGCGCGGCTGCTATGGCGGCTGAACATCTGGGCATATAACAAATCTATTCAGCGAATACGGAAGGAGCGGTATACAGTGAACAACAATAACAATATGTATAATAACTACAACAACAGCTATAATAACAACGGCGCACCGCAGCAGGGCGGCTTTGACCCCTGGGCACAGCCCCCTCAGCCCCCGCAGCGCGGCAGGGGCGGCGGACTGTTTTCTCCCCACAACATGGCACTGGTCAGCTTTATCCTCGGCATACTGTCGCTGGTGCTTGCGTGGGTGTATGGCATCGGTGTTGTCACCTCCATTATCGGCATAGTCCTTGCGGACAAAGCCAAAAAGGGCGGCGAAACCGACGGCTTTGTCAAGGCAGGCATGACCCTTTCCATCATTGCGCTGTGCATCTCCACACTGCTTCTGGTGGGCGAGGTAGCCTGCGGCGGCTGTCTTGGCTGTCTTGCACTGGGACTGCTGTAAGCCTGTTTTCGAGCGAATCATTCATACATTTTTTACATATTGCCGCATATACA
Organism: Oscillospiraceae bacterium; assembly: GCA_015065695.1. Lineage (GTDB taxonomy): Bacteria > Bacillota > Clostridia > Oscillospirales > Acutalibacteraceae > SIG598. The sequence continues at coordinate 2,699 of SVPT01000135.1, forward strand.
GATAGTAATATTCTCATCATTCGTCACTTGCAAAAGCTGTCACAGACGATATAATTATATATGTATCACAATATGTAGATTTGTGTCACAACACTGGGAACGATACTGACATTGCGCAGGACGGGAGGCGAAGAAAGATGGTCAAACCCAAGGTAAGGAGAAAAGACCCTAACGAGGCAGAGGTGCGCTCGATTCAGGTAGTACACCTACCGGTGAAGGTAAAGCCGGTAGTAAAGGCGCGTGTAATCTCCACGAGCAAGACGACCTTTACCAGAAGGGATCTGCCGGACGGAGATTTCCTGATGAACTACTATTTTGTGCGTGACGAGAACGGCGCATTGCAGCCGGAGGACATAGACAGCGCGACGCATTTTGAGCGCGTGGTATATGACCGTTACGGGAACATCATCGGCAGCACTGTCGGCGAGCTGAACTCGCGCATAAGGTGGTAAAGCGCCCTCCAAAAACAGAAAAGCTTTACTCAATTTTTCTCGAAAAATTGCGGGGCGTGGGGCAGAGCCCCACAAAAGAATTCCCCCACGCACTCAACCAAATAAAAGCGCAAATCGCGCCCGCACCAAAATCAGTAAGGTGCGGGCGCGTTGTCGTTTGCGGAAAGCCAAGTCCGAGCAATAAGCGGGCGCGACGGTACCAAGGCAGCGTTCCTTGCTTTTGCCGCAGGCAAAAGCGAGCAGCGGGTGTTCTGCGAAATCTTGTGCGGGGATTGTGCATATGTCCTGCTTGTATGCGAGCGGTTAGTTGCTCAGGCTTATGCGCCCACCCGCCCGCCCCTTTACGCTTGCGCCACTGGTTTTACGCTTTGGGACTTAACGCTTGTGCGCCTACCCAATGCTCCCGAAAAACACCACCATGCGGGCGACCGATGGTCGCCCCTACAGCGAACACATCACATTCCCGCTATTTACTATGCTTCATTTCCGACTGGATTTCCCGACTATATTAGAGGCTGAAGCCCCGATTAGACAGAAAAATCGCCTACGCTGAGGATATTGGCGTAGGCATATAACATATAGTATTGCAGTTTCTGACCATATTAGAACAAACAATACCTATCAAGGCGGTTAACCGAAAGGTTGATTTGCGGCAGAAACGCAAGGGGCTGACCACCTTTCCCAACTGCAAAAATTGGGTCAGATGTATGCAGAAGCCAAAAGGCACACCCTGTAGGGGCGACCATTGGTCGCCCGCACTGCGCTTCGTTCTGCGAACGCAGAAGCGTAAGGTTTCAAGCATAAAAGGTCGTACTGCCCTTTTCATAGTCAACAACCATGTTCCGCAACCGCAGAAGCGTTGGTTTTTCAAGCGTAAAGACATTCGCATAAGCGTAAAGGGGCGGGCGGGTGGGCGCTCATGTATGCAGAAGCCAAAAGTCACACCCTGTAGGGGCGACCATTGTTGTCAAGAGCAACATGGTTTACACTTTGTGCAATAACATGGTTTACACATTAATTCTTGGATCGCCCGATAGCAGATAAGCTCTTTTTAGAGTATAAACACGGTTTTCAAGGTCGATGCGACCGATT
>SVPT01000136.1 GCA_015065695.1 Oscillospiraceae bacterium
GCACTGAGTCCCCCACAGAAACCGACACCGAAGCGGCACAAAGCGGCACACTTTCCGAAAAGGAGGCGGCACAGTAATGGCACACAATCCGTACATCTACATATTCATCATGGCGGCGGTGACCTACGCCATTCGCGTACTGCCGCTGACGCTGATACAGAAGCAGATAAAGAGCCAGTTCCTCCAATCCTTTCTGTATTATGTACCTTATGTAACACTGGCAGTAATGACATTTCCCGCCATCGTCACTGCCACACAAAGCCCCATATCGGGCGCAATCGCGCTGGTGGTGGGCATACTTGCCGCATGGCTGGGCGCAGGGCTGTTTCAGGTAGCGGTGTCCTGCTGCGTTGTGGTGCTGATTTCGGAGATGGTTATTTTTCTTTGAGAGCATCGGTATTCTATTGTAAATCGGAATTCATAGTGGTATAATTTTGTCAATTCAGTAAGGAGGACGATACCATGCCAATGCCAACAAAATACATCACACGCAAAGATAAAAACGGCGTAATGACATCTCCCGAGGGAAAACACAAGATATTTATCAGCCACCGCCGCAAGGATACTGCCGATTGTATGGAAAAAATTGTTGAGCAACTGCTGGAATACGCCGACTTTGCCATATGGTACGACACCGAAGGCATTGATGGAGGTGACAATTTCAACGAAGCTATACAAGATGCTATCTACTCTGCCGATGGAATGCTGCTGTTAGTCTCTCATACCGCATTACTTCATGGGTATATCTGGGAAAAGGAAGTCCCCACCGCACAGGAGATTGGCATACCTATTATACCTATCATTATTTTTACAGCAGACGAAGAAGAGAAAAAGGATATTGAAAGCGAGGTATGCCGCCTACTAAACGCTCCAATCCATTGCCTGCACTATTTCAGCGGCGATTTTAAAGAAAAGTTTTTAGCGTCGGTTAAAACTCATATATTAGACAAAGAAGAAAGTGCAAAGATAAGACAGCTATTTGCCAGCAAAAAACATGAAAGCACGGTTTCCCTTTCCCTCAACGATCAGCTTCTGATGGCAAAAGGTTACTGCAGGGGAATCGGCACAAAACGCAACCTATACATAGCCGAACAATGGCTGCGACATGTCGCTGCAACCGATATGGAATTATTCGGTGATAGCGCAAGGCAGGAAAAAACAGGCGCACTTCTGGAACTGATGACTCTTTATAAGCTACGCGCCAAGAACGGAGAAAGCACGCTTTCTTTGTTTGACGAATGCGCTACTGAAGCCCTTGAACTTGGGTGCGCTGAAGCCGCCTTTCAAGCATACAGACTGTATATGCTTGGAGGCACATATGAAGGTTCCGAGAGGCAGCCTGATTGCCAAACTGCACTTGACTGGTGCACGCTCGCAGCAGAGCACGGAAGCGACAAAGCTATGTATTGCCTGGGAAGCTATTACCACAACGGTAAACACGCACCTGTTGATGGTCCAAAGGCAGTAGAATGGTACGAGAAAGCTGCTATGGTGGGGAACTCCGCCGCATATATTGAACTGGCCAACATTTACTACGAGGGTCTCCCCGGTGTTGCGCAGGATTTCGAACAGGCGAGAGAATGGTATATAGCCGCTGCCGAAAACGGTAGCAAAAGCGCAATATCACGGTTAGCTTCTATGTATAGAAATGGAACAAACGGAACAGAACCCAATATTCACGAAGCTATAAAGTGGTATGAGACTTCAGCAGAAAAAGGCAACTCTTCCTCAATGACTACATTAGGAATTATCTATCGTGATGGCGCAAAAGGTTTATCTGCCGATAGCGAACAGGCTCTTTCTTGGTTGACTCGTGCCGCCAGACTGGATAACAGTCGAGCTATGTGCGCCCTTGGCAAGCTCTATCTTAATGGTGCTCCCGGCGTTGAACGCGATCTGGACGCTGCCATTGTCTGGTTGGAAAAGTCTGAAGCGAAGAATGCGCCCGGTGCAAAACAGGCACTGGAAAGGGCAATGAAAGAAGCGGCACAGGCTGCCGCTGAACTGGATGCCATTGACGAGGAATCCGCAGCCGAATCGCTTGCCGATACCCTTGCTCAGCCTGACAACGCAGCTCCTGCAAAGAAGCACTCCCTTGCGTGGCTCTTTATCCTTCTTGCTCTGCTTGCCGCTGCAGCAGGTGCTGCCTTCTGGCTTCAGCCCGAATGGCTTCAGGATATACTGAACAACCTGCTTTCCTGACATTAACCTCTTTACAAGAACAAAAAAAGCCAAACATAGCAAAAAAGCCGCCGACATCATGTCGGCGGCTTCTGTTATTTTATGCAGATAATTACTTCTCGGGAGTAATGATGCGAACGCGGATAACGCCCTCGATTGCGCTGAGATGCTCGATGATGCCTGCGGGAACGTCGCTGTCGAAGTCGATCTGGGTGTAAGCAATGTCCTTCTTGGACTTGCTCAGCAGGTTCTCGATGTTGACGCCCTCACCGGAAAGAACGGTGGAGAACTGTGCCAGCATATTGGGGATATTCTTGTGGATGATGCAGATGCGGTTCTTCTCTGCTCTGCCGCCGTCCAGGTTGGGCAGATTGACGGAGTTGCGGACGGTACCGTCGCGGAGATACCAGCGCAGCTCGTCAGCAGCCATGATGGCGCAGTTGTCCTCAGACTCGGGAGTGGAAGCACCCAGATGGGGGATTGCAACGATGCCGTCTACGCCGATGACCTCGTCGGTGGGGAAGTCGACTACATAGCAGCCAACCTTGCCGCTCTTTACAGCATCGACAACGGCGGGACCGTTGACCAGCTCGGCGCGGGAGAAGTTAAGCAGACGGACGCCGTCCTTCATCTTTGCGATGGCGGCGGAGTCGATCATGCCGCGGGTCTCATCGTTGAGGGGAACGTGCAGGGTGATATAGTCGCACTGGGTGTAGATTTCATCCAGAGTGGCTGCATGATGAGTGCCGCGGGAGAGGCTCCATGCGGCATCAATGGAGAGGTAGGGGTCATAGCCCAGAACGTCCATGCCAAGGTTGTAAGCGGTGTTGGCAACCAGAACGCCGATTGCGCCCAGACCGATAACGCCCAGCTTCTTGCCCTTGATTTCGGGACCTGCGAACTGAGACTTGCCCTTTTCGACCATCTTGGGAACTTCCGCACCGTTGCCCTTGAGACCCTTTGCCCAATCCACAGCGGGAATGACACGGCGGGAGGACATCAGCAGAGCGGCGATAACCAGCTCCTTAACTGCGTTGGCGTTAGCACCGGGGGTGTTGAAAACGACGATGCCCTGCTCAGAGCAGCGGTCGATGGGAATGTTGTTGGTGCCTGCACCTGCGCGGGCGATAGCCAGCAGGCTCTCGGGCATCTCCATCTCATGCAGGGAAGCACTGCGTACCATAATGGCATCGGGCTGCTCCATGCTGTCGGATACGACATACTCGTCATTGAAACGGTCAAGACCGATCTTGGCGATCTTGTTCATTGTAAGGATTTTCTTCTGTGCCATGGTAGTTCCTCCGTCAGATTATATCTGGAATGTTATTTATTGTTGGTTATCTGTTCTCAAGCTCGAACTTCTTCATGAACTCGACCAGAGCCGCGACGCCCTCGTAAGGCATAGCGTTGTAGATGGAAGCGCGCATGCCGCCGACAGAGCGGTGACCCTTCAGGTTGACGAAGCCGGCCTTCTTGGCCTCTGCGACAAAGCGGGCATCAAGCTCCTCGTTGCCGGTGATGAAGGGTACGTTCATCAGGGAGCGGTCCTCAGCAACAACAGTGCCGCGGAACATATCGGAACCGTCGAGGAAATCGTACAGAAGGGCAGCCTTGCGCTGGTTGCGCTCCTGCATAGCGGTCAGACCGCCCTGCTCCTTGAGCCAGTCGCACACCAGACCGGCTACATAGATGGAGTAGCAGGGAGGAGTGTTGAACATGGAGCCGTTTTCGGAATGGGTCTGGTAGTTGAGCATGGTGGGGGTGATGTCGCGTGCCTTGCCGATGAGGTCCTCACGGATGATGACGATGGTGACACCGGCGGGAGCGAGGTTCTTCTGTGCGCCTGCATACAGTACGCCGAAGCGGGAAACGTCCAGAGGCTCGGACATGATGCAGGAAGAAATATCAGCAACCAGAGGCACATTGCCGGTCTCGGGCAGGGTGTGGAACAT
>SVPT01000137.1 GCA_015065695.1 Oscillospiraceae bacterium
CGCTGCTGCTGTCCCACATCACCTTCTGCGTGCCCTACGTCATTCTGTCCATTCTGCCCAAGCTGCGCCAGATGAACCCCCACCTCTTCGAAGCGGCGCAGGATCTGGGCTGCACCCCCTTTCAGGCATTTATCAAGGTGGTGCTGCCGGAGATCATGCCGGGCATCATCACCGGCGCGCTGATGGCGTTCACCCTGTCGCTGGACGATTTCGTCATCAGCTACTTCACCAGCGGCTCCTCCGCGCAGACCCTGCCTGTGGTCATCTACTCCATGACCAAGAAGCGCATCAGCCCCAAGATCAACGCCCTTTCCACCATCATGTTTGTGGCGGTGCTGCTCCTGCTGGTCATCATCAACCTCCGCCAGATGCGCGAGGAACGTGCCGAAAAGGCCGTGCAGACCAAGTAATCAAGCAAAATGTAAGGCTGAAACTACTGAACTATACAGAAAAAGAAAGAGGTCAGTGCCATGTATATGAACACCGAACTACTCCTTGCTGTAAGCAAAAAGCAGCTTGAGCCCTACTGCGGCGAGGGTGAGGAATTTATCTTCCAGCCCATGGGTGAGCTGAGACTGCCCACAGGTGAAATTGTCGCCAACGACCCCTGCTGTATGTTTGAAACCAAGCCCTTCACCCGCAAGGTGCCCGCCGGCGCATATCCCGCAGAAATATGGGTGCTGCACTCTGCCGACGATGACAAGCGTATTGCCTTTGCAGCCCTGCGCTTCTCCGATGCAGAGGCGGTCTCCTTTGAGATGGCTATTGTCGATGGCGTAGATGTTTCCAAAATGGAAGAGAATGAGTATTTCGGCTACGGTGTCGATGCAGGCACAGGCTGCTTTATGGACGCCGCCGCCTGCAAGGTGCTGCTTGCTGCCTATAATGAGGACTACGAGCTGCCTGTGCTGGCAGAGCCTCTGGAGGCTTCCTATGTGGACACCTACTCGGCTGCCAACGTGGAGCTGGGCGAGGGTCAGAATATCGTTGCCTTCTCCACCGGCTGGGGCGACGGTGCCTATCCCTCCTACTGGGGACTGGACAAGGACTGCGAAATCTGCTGCCTTATCACCGACTTCTGCATTGTTGAATAATTCCGGTCGAGTACAACACATCAAAGCCCTGCCAATCCGATGGCGGGGCTTTTTTGCCGCACTAAAGCCGATTGCCTTTACACAGCGCGTGGTTGTCATAAGTCATCAGCGTGCCGAATAAATCAAATATATTCGCTCAAAATATTGACTTTACACACAAGATGTAGTATAATAAATAAGTAAAGATATTTTGCTTTACAGCACAACACGGTGCTGAATAAGTTCTGTGCAATATGCACAGAAGCACCGTCGTTGCTTCACAGCGAGAGGAGAGGACACTGTGGCTGTCGATCCGAGAATATCAATGCTGCTGGACATCTACGGCAGCCTGCTTACCGAAAAAGAACGCAGTGCCCTTGATTACTACTACAACGATGACCTCTCCCTCCGCGAGATTGCCGACAACGAAACGGCAGCCCGCAGGGAAAGACGGGAGCAGGGCGGCAGCGAGGAGCGCGATACCATTTCACGGCAGGGCGTGCGGGACACCATCAAGCGCGCCGAGGCAAAGCTGGTGGAATGGGAGTCCAAGCTGCATCTGGCTGAGCGGGCTGAACAGATTGAGCCTGCCATCGAGCTTATCATCGCCCGTGCAAGGGCGATAAGCTCCTGCAACATCGACCACGGCTGCCTGCGTGAGATAAACGAGGCGGTCATGGAGATAATCGCCGCTGCGGAAAGCCTGCGCGACTAGTGCGGGCGGCAGAGCGGACAGCACAATTTGCAATCACTTAAACTAATATAGCACATAGAACACAGGAAGGGTGGTGCTGCGTTTGGCATTTGAAGGACTTACCGAAAAACTGACCGCTGCCTTTAAGCGAATGCGTTCAAAGGGTAAGCTGACCGAGGCCGATGTCAAGGAGGCCATGCGAGAGGTGCGTATGGCACTGCTCGAAGCCGACGTCAACTTCAAGGTTGCCAAGGAGTTTACCTCCAAAGTTACCGAAAAGGCTGTAGGCAGTGAGGTGCTTGAAAGCCTTACTCCGGCGCAGCAGGTTATCAAGATAGTCAACGAGGAGCTCATCGCTCTCATGGGCGGCGAGCAGGCACGCATTGCCTCCCCCAACAGACCTCCCTGCATTATCATGCTGTGCGGTCTGCAGGGCTCCGGTAAAACCACCCATGCCGGTAAACTGGCGCGTATGCTCAAGGGCGAGGGACACCGTCCCCTGCTGGTAGCTGCCGACGTTTACCGCCCCGCCGCCATCGAGCAGCTCAAGGTGGTGGGCAGCAAGGTTGGCGTGCCCGTCTTTGAGATGGGTCAGTCCGATCCCGTTGAGATAGCACGCAAGGGCATAGCCGAGGCAAAGCTTCACGGCTATGACATGGTCATCATAGATACCGCCGGTCGTCTGCACATAGACGAAAACCTGATGCAGGAGCTGAAGGACATCAAGGCCACCGTGGAGCCCCACGAGATTCTGCTGGTCATCGACGCGATGACCGGTCAGGACGCGGTCAACGTAGCCGACAGCTTCAACGGCGCACTGGGCATCGACGGCGTTATCCTCACCAAGCTGGACGGCGACACCCGAGGCGGTGCTGCGCTGTCTGTCCGTTCGGTCACAGGCAAGCCCATCAAGTTTGTCGGTACCGGCGAAAAGCTGGAGAATCTTGAGCCCTTCTACCCCGACCGCATGGCGTCCCGTATTCTGGGCATGGGCGACGTACTCAGCTTCATCGAGCGCGCCGAGCAGCAGATTGACGAGCGCAAGGCAATGGAGCTGGAGCAGAAGATTCGCAGCAGCCAGTTCGATTTCAGCGACCTGCTTGACCAGTTTGAGCAGATGCGCCGCATGGGTCCCCTGCGTCAGCTTCTCTCGATGATCCCCGGTATGGATCAGCAGATTGGCGATCAGGAGATCGACGAGCGTCAGATCGACCGCACCATGGCAATGATCAAGTCCATGACCATGGAAGAGCGCACCCACCCCAAGATACTCAATGCCGGAAGAAAACGCCGCATTGCAGCGGGTGCAGGTGTAAAGGTGGAGGACGTCAACCGCCTGATAAAGCAGCTTGAGATGATGCAGCAGATGTTCAAGCATATCGGCGGAGGCGGCAAGAAGAGGATTCCCCGCCGTCACTTCAATAAGTAACCAGGCCTGATAAGCGTAATGCCCTGCAGCCCGGCTGCAAGAGGGCAAAGCGGTTATTGATAAAAGCAGAAATGCATTGGGAAACACCCGCGTGGCGCTGCAAGGTGTCCGCGGAAAACCCGTATATTCAACAATGGAGGTGAAAAACATGGCAGTTAAAATCAGACTTCGTCGTATGGGTGCTAAGAAGGCTCCCTTCTACCGTATAGTCGTGGCCGATTCCCGTTATCCCCGTGACGGCAGATTCATCGAGGAGATTGGTACCTACGATCCCCTTGCAAATCCGTCCGCAGTCAAGGTTGATGCTGAGAAGGCTAAGACCTGGATCAAGAACGGCGCTCAGCCCACTGATACAGTCAAGGTGCTGTTCAAAAAGGAAGGTATTCTTTAATTAACGGGAGGATAAACCCCATGAAGGAATTGCTTATTGCTATTGCCAGCGGTCTCGTTGACGCACCCGATGAGGTTACCGTCGAGGTTGCAGAGCCCGATGAGGATGGCACTATCGTTTACACCCTTTATGTCGCGGAAAACGACAAGGGCCGTGTAATCGGCAAGCAGGGAAGAATTGCCAAGTCTATCCGTACCATCATGCGTGCCGCCGGCACCCGCGTTGGTCAGAAGATCTCTGTTGACATCAACTAATTGGCGTAAGCAGAGCAAGCATAAGGCATAGACCCGAACAGTAGTGGCGCATGATCGCCGGCGTCGCCGGTGTCATGCGCTGTCTTTGTTTTTTCGGGCAAGGCGCAATTGGAGGTAATAATTTATGAAGCAATATCTGGAAGTGGGGCGCATTGTGGGAACACACGGCATACGCGGCGAGCTGCGCGTGCAGCCGTGGGCAGATTCGGGTGAATTTCTGCTGGATTTTGACGTATTCTATCTGGAGCAGGGCGCGTCTGAGCTGAAGGTCGTGAAGTCCCGCGT
>SVPT01000138.1 GCA_015065695.1 Oscillospiraceae bacterium
GGGGTAGAGGCGAGGACGCAGCCGACGGAGAGACCGAGCAGCTCAAAGATGGGTGACATCTGCTCAAAGTCACGCTGAACGAGGTAATCGTTAAATGTAAGGATATGGACACGGACGCCGGAGAGCGCCATGAGTGTAGCGGGCATAACGGCGGAGAGGGTTTTACCCTCGCCGGTATACATTTCGGTGAGTTTACCCTCAAACATAGCGATGCCGGCATAGATCTGGCAATCATAGGCAGTCTGACCGATGACGCGGCGTGCGGCTTCACGGGCGAGGGCGAAAGCGGGGATAAGGTGTTCCTTTGGGTTACCGCTTTCCTTTATACTATTACGGATCCACTGGGCAAAGACGCGCAGGGAGGTATCGGAGCGATTTTCAAAAGAGATAGATTTAATTTGCTCGACGACATCTTTTGTACGCTCGATAAAATCGGCAGAGGGATCCCACAGCTCCTGAATTACTGAACGCTTACCTCTTGGTGACAAGACTAACGCCTCCTTACGAACTTTGCTGAATGGGTATAATACTACATACTAATATTTATTATACATAAAATAGGGGGAAAAAGCAAGGAAATTTGCCATATTGAGTAATTTAATAAAAGCCGCAAAGCCCAAAAGCAGAAAAGCTTTACTCAATTTTTCTCGAAAAATTGCGGGGCGTGGGGCAGAGCCCCACAAAGCCCAAAGCAAGCACCCAACCAAACAAGAACCGCACCTCGCGCCCGCAGAAACACCAGTAAGGTGTGCCCAAGAAAGCGGTTTGCACCCAAATCAAGTCCGAGCAAATAAGGGCGCGACGGTACAGCGTAGCGTTCCTTGCTTTTGCCGCAGGCAAAAGCGAGCAGCGGGTGTTTGCAGAAACCTTGTGCTGGGGTTTTCGCATATGTCTTACTTGTGTTCAAACGGTTGGTTGCTTAGGCTTGTGCGCCCACCCGCCCGCCCCTTTAAGCTTGCGCGATTGTTTTTACGCTTTGGAACTTTACGCTTGCGCCCCCTGTGGAAAATGGTTGTTGACTGGGAAAAAGGAAGTTTGCTCCCTTTAAGCTTGCACCTCTGTTTTTACGCTTGAAACCCTGACGCTTGTGCGCTTACCCAATGCAACAGAATAACATTGCAGGCGGGCGACCAATGGTCGCTCCTACAGGGACCCACACCTCGCGCCCGCATCCTAATTTTCCCGAATGGAACAGAGCAACACAAGACACCAACAGCTATACACCCTACGCTTCTGCCACCCCAAAACCCCGAAATTAAAAAAATCGTGAATTATCGCACCATTGCTTGCAACAGCGCTTTGGCTTATGCTATATTAGAATATGTTGTATACATTTATATTAGTAATGTCAGCGAAAGAAAACCGAACCGATATGTCCGAAAGGTGATAGACGATGTATTGTGATATAGTAAAAAAACACCCCCTGCGTGTGCGGCTGTTTTGCCTTGCGATGGCGATGATGATGGCACTGAGTGCTGCCATGCCTGCCTTTGCCTCGGAAACCACTGCCACCACTACCGCGGAAACCACCGCTGATACAACTGCGGCTTCCGGCGGAGATGCCACCTCCGGCACCACCGCGCCCACCGCTTACGTCTATCCCGATGGGGAGATTACTCTGCAGGACTACCCGTGGCATGATACCCCCCAGCCTATGCGCGATATTTCCGCAATGGAGCTGGTCAAGGATATTCACCTCGGCTGGAATCTGGGCGATACCCTCGATTCGTGGGCGCGTGATGCGGGTTACAACGAGTTCCATAACGCCAACTCCTACCAGATGATTATTCGCTACGACGACGCGAAGTCGGAGCGGTCTACCTCTATCCGCAATTCCTTTGATAAGAATAATAAAGCCACCTTCAAGTGGCATACCGGTCTTATCGAGAGTGACCCGCAGACCAAGCTGGGCGATATTGGCTTTGAAATCTGGAACCTCGCCATCGAGGAGGCTACCACCGTAAAGGTGCGCTGCCATGAGGCAAAGCTCAAGCGGCGCAACGGCGCTGTTGTGGATATTGAAGCACTGCTGGGTGACCATGAGGTCACTATCTCCAAGTACGGCACAGGCGCGTTTCTGGTCGATGAATTTCCCAAGGGTCTGACCAAAACCTACGGCATTACCGACGGCGAGTTTACCCTGACCCTTGAGCTTATCGAATTTCCCCAGAAGGAGTACGGCAAGGCAGACTACTTCGAGACCCTGCGCAACAACCCCATCACCACAAAAGAGATGATAACCGAGGTCAAGCGCATGGGCTTCAACGCGGTGCGTATTCCCGTTACCTACTACAACCACATTCTTTCCTCCACCGATGCCATCGACATCGGCTGGCTGGACAGGGTGCAGGAGGTGGTTGACTACGTCATCTCGCAGGATATGTACTGCATCATTGATATGCATAACGATGGCAGCCCCACCGGCTGGCTGAAGGTCAATACCCCCAGCTCCAGTGACGTGCAGACACGTTACGCATTCCTCTGGCAGCAGATTGCCTGCCGCTTTATGAATTATGGCGACAAGCTGATTTTCCAGAGCTTCAATGAGCTGACCGACAAGGAAGAAACGTGGGAGTACCCCGGCGAGGCTGATATAGAATGGATTAACAGCCTCAACCAGCTTTTCGTGGACACTGTCCGTGCCACCGGCGGCAACAATTCCAGCCGCCATCTGATGCTGATGCCCTATGCGGGTACCTATGACGAGGAAATCATAAAGGGCTTCAGAATGCCGGAGGACAGTATCCCCAACCGACTGATGGTGTCGGTCAATGCGTACAAGCCCGCCGATTTCTCATGGTCGGTGGAGACTGATGAGGACACCAGCTACACCGACGTGCTGGAGTGGGGAGGAAGCGAGGACGAGCGTGAGCTGGACGAGCTTTTCCGTCTGCTTAACAACGTATTCGTTTCCAAGGGAATACCTGTGGTGATAACCGAGTTTGGCTCGGTGGACAAGGATAACACCCCGTCGCGTATCGCTCACGCACAATATTATATAGAAACCGCAGAGCAGTACGGCATACCCTGCTTCTGGTGGGATGACGGACATCTGCTGATGAGAAAATCCCTGACATGGAGCACACCTGAGCTGGTGGAGGCGATGGTGGATTCCACCACGATACACCTGCGCAGGTGCGAGATAACCGTGCCGGAGGAAAACTTCTTTCTTGGCGAGCCGGTGTGCCCGCCGGTGAGCATCACATTCCCGGGCGGCAGAGTGGTGTCGGACGGTGACATGGTGGAAGCCGGCGCGATGACGCTGACCGAGGGCATCGACTATGTGGTGTCGTACAGCGACAACATGATGGTGGGCGAAGGCAAGGCGGTCATTACCGCAATGGGCAGGTATTCGGGCATAGCGGAAATCGCGTACACGATACAGGAAGAGCCCATTGACGTAGGCGTGCTGGGCGACCTTGCGAAGAGCGACCCTGACCTGCCGCTGGTGGTAATGCTGTCGGTACCGGTGCTGCTGATACTGGCGATAGTGGCGTTTTTGCAGATGATGAACCGCAGGGAGCGGCAGAGGACATCGGCGATAATAGCGGCATCGCTGGAGGAAGATTTCGGAACGGAGAGGTACTGGGACGAGAGCGGAGAATACAGCGGTGATGTTGAGGTAATGACGGAGGGGTATGACGAATACGAGGACTTTGCGGACGACTACGCAGAGGAACTGGACGACCTCGATGATTTAGATTAAGGAAAAACAAGAAAAGCTTTACTCAATTTTTCTCGAAAAATTGCGGGGTGTGGGGCAGAGCCCCACAAAGAAAGCCTAAACAATCGAACAACTCAATCAAGGCAGACTTGCGCCCGCACCAAAAACAGTAAGGTGCGGGCGCGTTGCCGTTTGCAGAAAGCCAAGTCCGAGCAATCAGCGGGCGCAACAGTACAGCGCAGCGTTCCTTGCTTTTGCCGCAGGCAAAAGCGAGCAGCGGGCGATTTGCAGAGACCTTGTGGGGGTTTTCGCATAGGTCTTAGTTGTGTGCAAGCGGTTGGTTGCATAGGTTTCTGCGCCCACCCGCCCGCCCCTTTTACGCTTGCGCGGCTGTATTTACGTTTTGTGACCTGACGCTTCTGCGCCTGTGGAACATGGCTGTTGAGT
>SVPT01000139.1 GCA_015065695.1 Oscillospiraceae bacterium
TCGCCCGCACTGCGCTTCGTTCTGCGAACGCAGAAGCGTAAGGTTTCAAGCATAAAAGGTCGTACTGCCCTTTTCATAGTCAACAACCATGTTCCGCAGCCGCAGAAGCGTTGGGTTTTCAAGCGTAAAGGCAGCCGCGCAAGCGTAAAGGGGCGGGCGGGTGGGCGCTCAAGCCTAAGCAACTGACCGCTTGAACACAAGTATGACATATGCGCAAAACAACGCAAGGTTTCCGCAGAACCCCCGCTGCAAGATTTGCCTGGGGCAAATCTTGACGGAGCTACGCTGGTACCGTCGCGCCCGCATTTCGCTCGACTTCAGGTTTCTTCTGACGGCAACGCGCCCGCACCTTACTGCTTTTGGTGCGGGCGCGAGTTGTTCTTTTTGAGATTGTTCTATTGGCTAGGTTTCGCAGGGGCTTTGCCTAGGCACCCCGCATGACCTCCTAGTATGTTCTTCTGACGAAGTCCATACTGGCAAAAAAATCGAGTAAAACTTTTCTGTTTTAGCCGTCGCTGCTCCACACGTTCATGCGCAGCTTCCAGTATACTATCCTCTCCGCTGCCTTGTCTATCTCGTACTCCGACAGCGTTCCGTCCGCAACCGCATTGCATATCGCGCTGAACGACTGCACCGGATCCTCCGGCGTGCAAAGCAGGTCTATTCCCGCCTGTATCGCCTCTACACACACGTCCTCGCCGCCGCCGTATTCCTTGATTGCGTCCATGTCCAGTGCGTCGCTCATCACTACGCCCTCAAACCCAAGGTCGCCCCGCAGCACCGCTATCACGCTGTCCGACATCGACGCCGGTCTGCTGTCGTCTATCGCCTTGGTTATCGTGTGGGAAACCAGCACCGCGTCTGCACCCGCTTCGATGCCTGCTTTGAATGGCAGCAGGTCGCGCTCGAATACTACCGTTTCCGCTGTGTCCAGCACCACCGCGCCGTTGTGTGTGTCGCCGCTGGTGTTTCCGTAGCCGGGGAAGTGCTTTATCACGCAGCCGATGCCCTTTTCCTTCATCGCCGTCACTGTGGTGCGGACGTACTCTGCCGTTTCCTCCGCGCCCTTTCCAAAGGCTCTGTCATACATATACGCCCTCGTGTTGGTGACCACATCTGCCACCGGCGCGAGGTTTACGTTTATCCCCAGCTCCATCAAAAACTGGCTCTTGTCCAGCGTATCCTCCCGGATTCCGTCCATGCCGTTTCTGATGTATATATTCTGGGGCGAGCGGAATGCCTTGTCACGAAGTCTGGCATTGCTGCTCACGCGGACAACGCTGCCGCCCTCCTCGTCCACACACACCAGCATGGAGCCGCCGCCTGCCTCCTGCAGGGAATTGATATAACTTGTGACCTCCGCTTTGGTGCGGCTCTTGAAGTTATCCTTGAACAGCAGCACGCCGCCTGCATGGCAGCTCTTTATCAGCTCGCAGAAGTCCTTGGTATTCTTTCCGTTGGAGCGCACCAGCAGCATCTGTCCCACCTTCTGCTCCAGCGTCATGTTCATCACAATATTCTCCGCTTCCAGACGGAGCAGTCCGTCCACAGTGGTGGGGATTTCCTCTCCATCGCTGGTGACAGTGTTGCTGTACACCACCTCCGGGTTTTCCTCCGCGCTGGTTATGGTGCGGTCGTGTTCACCCGTCAGTGAGCTGAATATGATAATCTGCGCCAGCACCGCAAAGGTGACTGCCACGAGTATCGTCATCTTCCTGCCAACCCGCCGTTTTTTTGGCGGCTGCTTGGCTGTACGCATATAGCGTTCGTACTCTGCCTCGTAGAATGCGCCCGCCTCTTCGCTCTCAATGTCGTCAAAGACGTGTCCGCGCTTGACCTCCGGGCGGTCGCTGTGCCTGCCCCTCGTCGGGCGGTCGCCGTACTCATCGCGTGCATTACCGCGGCGGGAGTAGCGGGGGCTTTCCTCCTGCTCTCTGCCCTCGTAGCTGTCGTAACGCGGGTCACCGCCGGGTCGGTCAGCGGCACTGCGCACCTCGGTAAAATGGTAGCCTGCCCGCTCCTCTCCTGTGTAGAAGGAGGGATACTGCTGCGGTGCGGAGGGCATCTGCGGCTTTTCTTCCTTATACACGCCCTCATACCGTGCAAGGTCGCCAATATCATCGGTGGTCTGCTGCCGCTTGCCAAAGGCGCGGGGCGCACTGAAGCGGGTGGTGCGTGTTTCCCTGCCTGCCAGACGGTACTCGCCGCCCGACCGACGAAACTCCTCACGCTCCTCGGCTATATCAGCCAGCTTATCCAGAAAACGTCCGATTATCGCCATCTTCCCGCCTCCTTTTCCTTTATTTTTTCTTTCTTTTTATTTTCAATATGCGCTGTCAGCAGCTTTTCTGTTCGCGGTGGTTATTATTGGTCGCCATCACTTGCAAGGTCTGGCAAATTCTCATCGGTGATGCCCAGTGCCTTCATTATCTCGCCCAGCTCGATGGGGCGGTAGTCAATCTGCTCCACGCTGACGCAGAAGCGGCGGCGCAGCGGGTTTTCATACTGCGCATCGTGAATATGGCCGAAGATGTTCGCAAAGGGCATACCCTCAGGCATCTGCATCGGCTCATGGGAAAGCAGCCAGAAGCCGTTGTAGATAATGGGCCATCTGCTGACCGTTTCAAAGCCACATTCCCTGTAGGTCTGCACCGAGCGGGTGTCGTGGTTGCCCATGATGAGGGTCTTGCGCCCGCTCAGCCTCTGCCCGATTTCCATTGCCCGCTCCTTTGGACCGAAAGCGAAATCCCCCAGCATGAACACCTCGTCCTGCGCACGCACAGTGGCATTCCACAGGCGTATGAGCCGCTCGTCCATCTTGGCGGTGTCCTGAAAGGGTCGGTTTGCGTATTCGATTATTTTGCTGTGTCCGAAGTGGGTGTCGGCAATGAAAAACACCCTTTTCCCGTCCTTTGGCATGGATAGTTCCCCTCTTTTCTGTTTCACCATTCCGCGGCGCACTTGACCGCCGGCGCACAAAGGCTTATACTATAATTTATATTATCAAAGTCCATTATAAAGACAATCAACGAAAAATGCAATAGAGTACGCACTGGCGGTATATGTCAGCGCGGCAAAGGAGCAAAAGACATATGAAAACACGGCTGATACTGGTACGTCACTGCGAGGCGGCAGGCAACAAGGAGCGGTACTTTCAGGGACACATAAACGGACAGGTGAGCAGCAAGGGTCTGCAGCAGCTTGACGCATTGCGGGAGCGTATGCGCCCTGTGCATATTGACGCGATATATTCCAGCCCGCTGTACCGCGCGGTGGCAACGGCGCGGGCGATGCTGTGCGGCAGGAAGCTGGAGATGCAGCTTGACGAGCGGCTGATGGAGATAAACGGCGGCGTATGGGAGGGCAAGAAATGGGCAGACCTGCCCAATCTGTACCCTGAGCAGGCGCGGTACTGGTCGCTTGAGCCGTGGAAATTCTCACCGGAGGGCGGCGAGAGTATGCCGGAGGTACAGGCACGAATGAGCGCGGCGATACTGGACATAGCGGCACGGCACGGGGGGCAGACGGTAGCGATAGCGACACACGGCTGCGCACTGCGGACGCTGATATGCTGGGCGAAGGGCTGGCCATTGGAGCGGCTGAACGAGGTGGAATGGTGCGACAACACAGGAGTAAATATCATAGACATAGAGGACGGACAGCCGACGATAATAGTAGAGGGTGACATCAGTCATTTGAGCCACGAGCTGTCGACATTCGCGTTTCAGCGGTGGTGGAAAGAAAAGGACAGCATGATATACGACGATTAAAACAGAAAAGCTTTTGCCCCCTTTTCTCGAAAAGGGGCGGGGTGCCTAGGCAAAGCCTGGCGGCAGAGCCCCACAAAAAAGCCCCAACAATCGAACAACTTAATCAAGACAGACTCGCGCCCGCACCAAAATCAGTAAGGTGCGGGCGCATTGTCGTTTGCGGAAAGCCAAGTCCGAGCGAAATACGGGCGCGACGGTACAGCGCAGCAATTCTTTATTCGCCGCCAGGCGAATAAAGAGAGCGGGAGATTTGCAGAAACCTTGTGCGGGTTTTGCGCATATGTCTTGCTTGTGTGCGAGCGGTTGGTTGCTCAGGCTTATGCGGCCCCCCCCCCCCCCC
>SVPT01000016.1 GCA_015065695.1 Oscillospiraceae bacterium
AAAACACCCCGAAACAAGGTGATGGACACCGGAGAAAACACCAAAACAGTTGATTTATCAACCGTTGTTTGATACAATAATATAATCATGAACTCTGTCGTGGAAGGGTGATATTATGGCTAAAAAAGACAGCGGCGGTTACTGGGACAACGCCCCCACCGCTAGAAAAGAGCCCGCGAAGAAAAAGAGCGGTGGTTTCTTAAAGGCGGTCGTTACACTGCTTGCGATTACGCTGCTCTGCACCTCTACGCTGTGTACCCTTTCCATCATGGGTATCCCATGGGAAAACTGGCTGGTAACACACATTTCCGAGCTTATCTCCCCATCGCGGCCCCTTGTAATGGAGGAGCTTACCCCCTCTGTACGATGGACAGGCTGGCAGCATGGAGTTTGCGTTGAGGACACTGTACTGCTCACCTCCCACAACGGCGGCGAGGAGATACATACCGTGCCCTCCGGCGAACGCCTTACCATACTTGAGCAGCGTGACGATATGCTGCGTGTGCGCTCGGTTGCCAGCATAGGCTGGATTCCCCGAGATGCTGCCCGCGCTATAGGAGAGCGCACACTGACCCCCAAATCCTCCGCTGTGCCCAAAAGCGTAATCGACCTCTCCCAGACCGAATACGCCGCCCAGCTTGATGAAATTTCCGATCGCTTCGGCTGCATGGGCATACAGGTCGCTGTGATTAGCGGCGGCGATGTCTACGGCGTATACAGCACAGGCTACGCCAACAAATCCACCGACCTGATGATGAACTGCGACACCAAGGTGCGTGTTGCCTCCCTTACCAAGGTGCTGGTTGCCATGTGCGCGCTGAGCATGGAGGAACAGGGCATCATCGACCTTGACGAGGACATAAGCACCTATCTGGGCTACAAGGTGCGCAACCCCGACTACCGCAGCGAGCCCATAACCATGCGAATGCTGCTGTGCCACACATCTTCCATATCCGATTTCGGCGTAAACGGTCGTGACCCGACGTGGATGGAGACCCATCTGCCCCTTGAGACCTCTTACCGTGACGTGCGCCCCGGCACTGCCGCAGCGTGGGGCTACAACAACACCGCCGTCTGCCTTGCCGGCAAGGTGCTGGAAAAGGCTGCCGGCATGACGCTGGTGGATTACGCCGAGGGATATTTCTTCCAGCCGCTCGGCATTGATGCCTCTCTCCACGCGGCAAAGGTGAAGGCACAGGACAACATTGCCATGCTGTACCGGGCGGGCAAGGTTGCCTTCTCGGTCAAGTCGCAGGTAAACCGCCCCTACTACGATACCCCCGGCGATAATTTCTGCCTCTACGCAGGCGACCTGACCATCAGTGCGCTGGACTACGCCAAGCTGATGTGTATACTCGCAAACGGCGGTCAGTACAAGGGTACATATTATCTCTCCCCCGAAACAGTGGAGGAGATGCTCACCCCCCTCTTTGAGGTTGGACGGAGAGAGCAGTGTCTTACCATCAAACGCTACAACGAACAGTTTGAGGGGCGTGACAGCTACTACCACACCGGCAACGCATACGGCGTACTTTCCTCTGCCTCCTTCGACCGCACAACAGGCGACGGCGTTGTGGTGACCACCACCATGTCCGGCATACTCTCCAAGACCCGCGACATCTACGCCCCCTGCTATCAGCTTTCCGCATTCTGCTACGACACCCTTCTGGAGGACTGAACAACCCTATGGCCAATTCCAACAGACAGCAGGACAGCCGCCGCGACAGCTATGACGGCTATTACAGCGACGACCGTCTTCCCCGCCGTTTTTCCGCTGACGAATACGATGCTGCCGACCGCAGGACGGGTAACGCGCCCCCTGCAAGACCCCGTCCCGCAGCCGACGACCGTCCCCACGGCAAAGCACCTGCCGCACCCGCGCCCCGCGCCGACAGAAATACCGACAACACCGCTTACGACATGAAGGGCTCGCGCAATATCCTCATTGCGCTGGTGTGCGTTGTTGCCGCAATACTGATAATTGCCGCATTGCTTGCAAACAGCGGCAAAGGTGACGACAAGGTGCAGCAGACACCCTCTGCGCATCAGCAAGGCACTGTCATCACTTCTGATACAGATGCGGTTTCCTCTGCCGACACCGCAGTCACCCCCGACACACCCGCACCGCCTGCCGCGGTGATGAAGCTGCCTGAGCCCACCCCCATTACCGACGAGGCAGTCATCAGCAAGCTGGACAGCATTGCAAAGAGGCACAGTCTGTTTACCGCGCAGATAGCCACCATCAAGGACGGCGAGGTAAGCTGCACATATGAATACGGCACTGTGGACAAGGAAAGCGACCGCCGCCCCGATTCCGACACCAAGATGCGTGTTGCTTCCCTTTCCAAGGTCATCACCGGCATAACTGCCATGAGCATGGCGGAAAAGGGCATACTTGACCTTGACGCGGACGTAAGCACCATTGCCGGCTACACCATACGGAATCCTTACTATCCCAAGAGCCCCATCACCATGCGCACACTGCTGTGCCACACCTCCACCATCTCCACCGTCAATCTGGACGTAAACGCCAAATACACCACCGACCTGACATGGCTGCCCTCCAAGCTGAAAACCAACAAGCCCTACACCAAGCACACCCCGGGAAAGGCTTCCGCTTTTGAATACAGCAACAGCGGCTACTGCATTGCCGGTTATCTGCAGGAAAAGGCAGCGGGCAAGACCCTCAACGATTATCTGCACGAAAACTTCCTTGACCGCATGGGCATTGACGCTGCTTTCTGCGCATCGCAGCTCAAGGACACAGGCAACATCGCCGCCCTGCGCAGCAACGAGGCAAAAAGCTACGGTATGACCGTTGACCTGCAGCTTACCCGCCCCTACTACGGCGCGGGCGACAACTCCTACCCCTATGCGGGTGACTACATGACCAGCGCAAAGGACTTTGCCCGTATGCTGTGCATCCTGATTAACGACGGCACCTACAACGGCACACAATTCCTTTCCGCGGAAACCGTTTCCTCCATGCTCACCCATCAAGTGAACATCGGCAACAGGAATACTCCCCGTATGCAGTGCATAACCCTCAAGCACTACGAGCAGCAGCTCAACGGCATGGACCTCTATTACCACACCGGCGGCGCAATCGGTGTGCAGGGCTACGCCGCATTCAACAAGGACACCCGCGACGGTGTCGTTATCCTCACCATCGGCTCTGACACCGCAAAGAAGCGCAACGATGTCAACGAGGTATGCCTTGCCATGGCAGAGCATTGCTTTGGTCTGTAAGGCGCACGATATTTGCTCAGGCAGGAACATCTTATGAACACTAAAGGAACATTTCAGGCGGTGGTCAAGGCTCTGGCATATCTGACAGCCGTTGCGCTGCTGGTTGTTTCGGCTTTCAACCTTGTGTATTTCTTCCGCGATAATACAGCCGCCGAAGATGAAACCTCCGCTGTGCCCTCTGTGCCTGCTGTTGTTTCCTCTTCCACCGATACGCAGGCGTGGCTTGGCTGGCAGGGGGGCACTATCGCCTCCTCTTCCCCGCTGTACGCTCAGGCTGACCCTGACGGGGCAGTGCTTTGCGAGCTGGAGCAGGACAGCCTTGCCGCTGTGGTTGAGCGTCAGGACGGTATGCTCAGGGTGAGAACACCGCTGGCGACAGGGTGGATTGCCGAAGAGCATTTCCGCTCTGCAAGCGATGCCATTGAACTGCCACAGTCTGATTTCAGCGAGGACGCACCCGCCCCTATGCTGACGGCGGCTGACCGCACCCGTCTTGACAATATCGCGGAGGACTACGGCTGCGTCAGCGTTTCTGCCGCCACTATCAGAAACGGCGAGGTGTGCGACACCTATCAATACGGCTGGGCCAATAAGTCCAAGGGGCTTGAGATGACCGCAGACACCAAGCTGTGTACAGCCTCCCTTTCCAAGGTGCTGGTGGGTATGTCCGCCGCATCTATGAGGGATCTGGGTATTCTCTCCCTTGACGAGGACATTTCAGCTTATCTTGGCGCGCCGATTACCAACCGCGCCCATCCCAAAACACCCATCACCCTGCGCCATCTGCTCACCCACACCTCTTCCATAAATGAGGTGACCAAATACTCCAGCCCGCGCACGATGCTGATGACAGGCTCTAGCTGGAGCAGCACCCGCCCGGGCACACCCGAGGCATGGCGGTACAGCAACATTGGCATAGGCAGCGCGGGACTGACCCTTGAATATGCCTCCGACATGACGCTGGTCAACTTTACTGACAGCTTCTACTTTGATGCGCTGGACGTTGATGCATCTTATTACGCACCGCACATCACCAAGCCCGAAAGCATTGCAACCCTTTACTTCAACGGCGGTTACGTCTCTGAAAGCACGGCAAATCAGCTTGACCGCTTCTACGTTGACAAGCCCGGCTACAACAGCAAGCTGTACTTCGGCTATCTCACCATCAGCGCACAGGATTACGCCCGCCTGCTTTGCATTCTGCTGGGCGACGGCAGTTACCATGGCACAGCCTATATGTCCCCTGCTTCGGCGGAGGAAATCAAGACCCCGCAGTACAAGCTGAAGAATTTTGACCAATGCCTTGTTCTGCGCCGCAGGGATAACTGCTACGATGGCAGGACTCTGCATTACCACACCGGCAATTCTTATGGTACGCTGGCACTGGCTTCCTTTGACGACAGCACCGGCGACGGCGTGGTCGTCATCACCACCGGTGCTGTCCCCGACCGCGATGAGTATGACATTTATGCCGTCTGCGGCGAGATGACCGATTACCTCTACAGTCTGATGTGATTACTTATTCGTATATATTTTGTCCGCAAGCAATATTCTGTAAATGAACAATATACAGGGAGGTGCTGTAATGACCGAGCTGAAACTCATGTATGTCCCCTCCTCCGTCAAGGGACAACGGCTGCACACACTGATATGGGAGCCTGCAGACACGCCCCGTGCCGTGGTGCAGATTGCCCACGGCATGGCAGAGCATATCGCCCGCTACGACGGCTTTGCGCGCTGGCTGAATGAACACGGCATTGCCGTAATCGGCGCCAGTCACCTTGGTCACGGGCTTTCCGCAAAGACCTCCGATAACCTCGGTTTCTTCGCCAGACGCAAGGGCTGGGAGCATCTTGTTGCCGACACCCACCTTGTACGTCAGCAGGCGCAGAAACTGTATCCTGATGTGCCCTGTTTCCTGCTGGGTCACTCAATGGGCTCATTCATCGCCCGCACCTATATCACCAAGCCCTTTGCCGAAGGACTTGCCGGTGTTATTCTCGGCGGCACAGCCGACCAGTCTGCCGCCCTTGTGGGCGCGGGCGCGTTTATTGCGGGGCTGTGTACCCTTTTTCAGGGCGGAAAGCACCGCAGCAAGCTGATCAATTCCCTGTCCTTCGGTTCATACAACAAGCAGTTTGAGCCTGCGCGCACCCCCTACGACTGGCTCTCCCGCAACGAATCTGACATCGACCGATACAATGCCGACCCGCTCTGCGGCTTCTGCTTTACCCTCTCTGCCTTTGGTGACCTTTTCGACGGACTGAAGTACATTGCCAAACCGAAGAACATCGCAAAGGCTGATAAGGGGCTGCCCTGCCTGTTTATCGCGGGCGACCGCGACCCTGTGGGCGACTGCGGAAAGGGTGTCCGCTCTGCCGCACAGCGTTTTACCGATGCAGGCATGACCGATGTGCAGGTACGCCTCTACCCCGATGCCCGGCACGAGGTGCTTAACGAAACCAATTGCGATGAGGTATATGCCGATGTACTTGCCTTCATCGAGCATTGTTTTTCTCCCTCTGCACAGGCTGCAGAGACTGCTGAATAAAATCTGAACCTACGGGAAGGTGTTTATATGTACACTGCCTGCGCCGCTGTACTGCTGGTAGTTCTTGTGACAATGTTTATGTTTGCCCGCTCCCACCGCAGGGATTACTCCGCGGCAATAATACCGCTGACCTTTGTGCCTGCAGCGCATCTGCTGGGCGGCCTGGTCAGCACCCCATACTTCCTTGGCATTGGCCCCAAGGGCTGGCTTTACGTCTGCATTGCCCTTGACCTGCTTGCATTGCTCAATGCACTGCTCTTTATGCCCCGCCTTGCCCAGCGCATCAAGGGCAAAAAGTCCCGCCGCTCCCTGATGATCCTCTGCATCGGATTCTCTTGTGTGCTGACTGCGATACTGACACTCGACCTCGTCAGCGAGCTGGTGAAGCTGTATGGGGCATAAAAACGGCTCGTCATCAAAGGGATTGCTGCTGGTTTCGCTGATGATGGCTCTGGCTGTGGCGCTGTGCTTTATTGTCTACGCAAACACGCAGCAGCCTGCGCCGCCTGTCATTACAGAGACCCTTGACCATGCGCTGGATACCACTGCGGCAACCAGCGAGCTGCCCACCACAACAACTGCTGCCGCGCCTGTGCTGAGCCCCTTTGAGGTATCCTCGGGTGACGCCCCCTTTATTCATCTTCCCGACAGGGTCAGTCCCTATTACATTGTTGTCTTTCTGAAGAGCCAGACCACCGCTGTTTATGCGCGTGGAGAGGACAACTGCTACAGCCGCACCGAACACGTTTTCACCTGCTCCACCGGTGCGGAGGGACACTCCACCCGCTGCGGACTTCACGCCATCTATCGCCGTTACCGCTGGAGGGCGCTGGTGGGCGATGTCTACGGACAGTATGCCACCGGCTTCACCAATTCCTACCTCTTCCATTCGGTGCCATACTTTGCGGAGGACGCCGCACAGCTTGACACCGACGGATACCGCGCCCTTGGCACGCCCGCTTCCCACGGCTGCGTGCGGCTGTGCGTGCGCGACGCCCGATGGATATACGAAAACTGTCCCGACGGCACACAGGTCTATGTGGTTGACGAGGCAGGCCCCATGGGCGAAGCCGTGCCGCCCCTTGAGGACGGCGCAAGCTGGGACCCTACCGATACGGAGTTTATTGCGACAATGCAATAACAAAACAACACAAAAGGCAGACAGAGTTTTCCTCTGTCTGCCTTCTTTATCTCTGTACTATTATTCTGCCTTGCTTCTGTCCTGCTCGATAAGCAGCTTCATTGCCTCTACGCCCACCCTGACAGAATCAGAGGTGCTGTGGGACTGGCTTTCCTTTCCGTCGGCTTCCTGATTCCACAGGCAGCTAAACACAGAGCCGCAGCGCAGACCTCGTGCCGCCGCTACGGTGAACAGTGCGGCCGACTCCATCTCGCTGGCAAGCACGCCGAGGCGCTTCCATGCCTCCCATTTGGCGGAAAGCTCATAGGACACCGGCATACTCTCCGGTGCGTGCTGTCCATAGAAGGAATCCTTGCACTGCACCACGCCCAGATGATAGCGATAGCCAAGCTGCTCTGCCGCCTTGGCAAGAGCTGTCGTTACACCAAAATCGGGCACTGCGGGGTATTCGATGGGGGCATACTCACGGCTGGTGCCCTCCATGCGCACCGCACCTGTGGCTATGATGCAGTCGCCGCAGCTTATGGTGGGCTGCATACCGCCGCAGGTACCTACGCGGATAAAGGTGTCTGCGCCCAACTCCTGCAGCTCTTCCATGGCAATGGACGCAGAGGGACCGCCGATACCGGTGGACACTGCCGAAACCTTCTCTCCAAGCAGTGTACCTGTCCACACATTATACTCTCTGTTATAAACAATCTGCTTCGCATCGTCAAACAGGGCGGCTATCTTCTCGCAGCGCCCGGGGTCTCCCGGCAGAATGCAGTAGCGACCTACATCGCCCTCTTTACACTTGATATGGAACTGTACGCCGTCAACAAACATGATAGATACTCCCTTCGTTTCCATCGTTGGATAAGTTTTCCCTCGGGCATTGCCCACCCACATAGTAATTATCACACACTGACGGGTATTTTACAAGGGCATAATGAGATTTTTTCCGCCTTACCGCTGTTTTGCCATGCGGCATCTGCCCCATTTTTCGTTTTCATATGTAAAGGCATCGCTTTCCTCACTGACCAAAACGAAGCCCGCATTCTCGTAGCATCGGCGTGCCGCCGTGTTGACATCAAACACCACAAGCCCTACCGACAAAGCGTTCTTTTCCGCAAAAAGGTAGTCGGCAATAAAGCTCATCATGCGCCTGCCCAGCCCTTTGCCACGCAGAGCATTGTTGAGCACCACAAACTTCAGGAAAGCGGCTTTGCTCTCCCCATTTATGTTGTAGACGAAAAAGCCTGTGGGCAACCCCTCTTCATCAACAACCATACAAGCGACATCGCCGTACTCTTCCGCGTGGCGGCTGATGACGCTGTAAAAATTCTCCTGACTGAGCGGATAATCAAATCTGCCTGCGCACCACAGGAAGTGACTGCGTCGGTCTGTAATCCAGTTGCTTACGGCGGTGTAGTCTGTCTCGCCGGTGTATGGTCTGATATGCATATGGGCACCTCTTCTCCGCACTGTTTTCCATGCGTTAATTATATCACCGATGGAAACATATGACAACAGCGTGTTTATCTGCGCACAGGAAAGCCCTGCAGCAAGATTTGCCGCAGGGCTTTCCCTTATCGCTCCTTTGGTGGAGACAGTTACTTCATGCTGTTCTCGTAGGACTCGATCATCTTCTTGACCATCTGGCCGCCGATAGAACCGGCTTCCTTTGCGGTCAGGTGACCGTTGTAGCCCTGATTGAGGGTAACGCCAACTTCGCTGGCAGCTTCCATCTTAAAACGGTCGAGAGCCTCGCGTGCCTCGGGAACAAGATTCTGCTTGTTGCTGGACATATTAATACACTCCTTGTGCATAATTTATTTCTTTTTTTCGCACGGTAAAATCCCTTTTCCGAAATCGCTGCTGCGATTCCTGAGATGTTCAGTGCGCGTTCTTCTTTGACAGACAGAAGATTAAATCACCTGCTGTCGTTAGTTATTCTGTGCTGTGCTGCTTTCATTATTAGTGGGATAATCTGGCAATTCGGACTATTTTGCGGCGATTTTGGCAATTAATATTTTTGCGGCTTTATATATAATGAGCAGCCTGAGCGCACCGAAATGCACTCAGGCTGCTTATGCAAATAA
This sequence comes from Oscillospiraceae bacterium, assembly GCA_015065695.1. Taxonomy (GTDB): domain Bacteria; phylum Bacillota; class Clostridia; order Oscillospirales; family Acutalibacteraceae; genus SIG598. The sequence goes on from SVPT01000016.1 coordinate 9,023, forward strand.
TCTTACTGCGACACTGTATACAGCGAATAGAAATAGCCTTTTTTATCCATCAGTTCATCAAACCCACCCGACTCGGCAATGCTGCCGTTTTTCAGCGTGAGTATGCAGTCGTAACGCCTGAGCAGTGCTTCGTCGAGGGCGTGGGTTACCACTATGCGTGTGATGCCGTCCAGATTGAGTATGGAATCGGACACCTGAAACGCGGTCTGTGCGTCCAGTGCGGCGGTGGCTTCGTCCACAAGCAGCACCTGCGAATTTTTCAGCAGACTGCGTGCGATGGATATGCGCTGCTTTTCGCCGCCCGAAAGCCCGCTGCCGTTTTCGCCGCAAAGGTAGTCCTCGCCCTTTTCCGCAATGAGCGCGGAAAGTCCCGAAAGCTCTATTGCCTTGTCCACCGCTTCCTTGGAAAATTCGGAGAACATGGTAATGTTGTCACGGATAGATGCGTTGAACACAAACACATTCTGCTGTATTACCGAAATCAGCTCGTACAGCGACTCGCTGGTGATGTCCCGCAGCTCGCTTTCGTCATAGCGAATTGCGCCTGTGTAGCCGGGGTAGGAAGCCATCAGCAGGTTGAGCAAGGTGGATTTGCCGCTGCCCGAGCCGCCAACAAGGGCGTAGCTTTTGCCTGCCTCGAAGGTGAAATCCACATTCTTCAGCACCGGCTTTTCCGGCTCATAGGCAAAGGACAGATTCTCCACAGAGATGCTGTCGTCCAGCTTCAGCTCTTCCACTGTGCCGCTTTCACGCACATTTTCCGGCAGGGCATCTGCCAGCTTGCGGATAAGCCCCTTTGATGCCTTTATCTGCGCAATGCAGCCGGGGATTACGGCAATGGGGCTGAGCACATAGTTCATCACCTGCACAAAAACCATGACCGTACCGACCGTCACACCCTTGCCCGAAAAGGCGAGGTACGCGCCGATGAGGAAAACGCCCATCTGGGCAATCATGCCTGCGGTCTGTGCGAACATCTGTATGATGATTTCCAGCTTTCTCTTGCGGCTGTCTGCCTCGGTCAGCAGCCTTACATTCCGGGCAAAGATGCGGCACATCTGCGCCTCTGCCTTGAAGGTCTTGATGACCGAAAAGCCGGAAAGACTGTCCCGCAGGGTGGAGATATAATCCTCGTTGCGGTCGGACAGCTCCTTTTCTGCCTTGACCACAAGCCCGCCTGTAAGCAGCGATGCAGCGACAGGCAGCAGGGAAAGCCCGATGGAAATGGCTGTCAGCAGCGGACTGTAGACCAGCATTATTGTCAGTGCGCCGACAAACAGCAGCACGTTTTCGATGATGGGGAAGATATTGCCAAGGTAGCCGGTTTCGATGGAATTGGCGTCATTGCTCAATGCCGAAATGTACAGGGAGGAATTCTCTCCGGAGAAAGCAGAGATATTCTTCTTTGTAAGCTCCCTAAAGACATATTCCTTGTACTGACCGATGCCTCTGGCGATAAACCTGGGGCGGGAGAAGCTGACCATCAGATAGGCGGCGATGAACACGCCGATGCCGATGCAGGTTATCAGCGTGATGTCCATGAGGTCGAAGCCGATGTCGTAGCCGGCTATGTAGTCGATGATAAGCTGGATTATCCATGCCACCGCAAGGGCGCAGGCAGAGCTGAGCAGTGTGCCGATAAGTCCAAGCACCATCACCCATCTGCTGCCCCTGAAGAACTGCTTTGTAAAGGGGCGAATGTCGGTCTTTTTCTTTTTATCCATTGCTGTTATCCTCCTTGCTTTCTGCAGGGTATTTTTTCTTTAGCTCTTCCCACTTTTCAAGCGCGGGAATACAAAGCTCCTCCGAGCGAAGCATATTTTCTATTGCCTCCATGACCGATTCGCCAAGGTCATCGGAAGCTGTGGTTTCCCATGCCTTGTCAATGCAGAATTTGATGGCATAGGCACCGTAGCTGGGCTCTGCATCAAACGCCACTGCATTGCGATATGCCGCAAGCAGCAGCTTTTCTGCTTCCTGCTGCCTGCCCAGATGAAAAAGTGCTGCTGCGCCAACAGCCTGAAAGCTGGCTATTATCTTGTCAAAATAGCAAATCGCTTCGGTGTCGGCTTTCAGCGATTCCAGAAACTGTATCAGCCATTGCGCCGCTTCCAGCGCACCGCTCATATCATTTTTCTGAAGGAAATAATTCACATATCCGCTCATACACCTGATGGAGTGGGTTACAACATCAGACAGCCCTTTGGTCAGGTATTTTTCTGCCTCTGCGGGGTCGGTCTGAGCGTGAATCAGCCCCAACAGGGAGTTGTTTATTCCGCCTGCGTTGTATTTTTTCAGTATATCAATGCTTCTGTCGGTCTGTCCAAGCACAAGACAGCAGACAGCAATGTCCGAGCGTATTGTGACCTCGCTTATCTGCGGGTCGTCATTCTGGGAGAGCAGCGGGATTGACCTCTCCATCAGCTCGATTGCCCGCCTGACTGCGTCCTTGTCGCCTGTTTCCAGCCCTTTTCGCTCATAGGCATCGGCGCAGCAGCTTACTATACGGAAGGTGTTGGGGTAGCGTATCAGGGCTTTTTCTGCCTCGGCAATGGCTGCGTCAAAGGTCTTTGTGCGCACATGGACTCTGATGCGGTCGATGATGTCCTCCGCGCCGCTGCTTTTTATCTCATAGCCCAGCAGCACGTCCACTGACACTCCGAAGAGGTCTGCCATCTCGATAAGCAGCCTGATTTCCGGCATAGAGGCTTTGCTCTCCCATTTATGCACCGCCCCCACCGTAACGCCCAAGGCTTCCGCAAGCTGCTCCTGCGTCATTTTCCGCTGCTTGCGTAGTGTGCGTATGTTCTGGGATATTGTTATTTCCATTGCTGCACCTCTTTTCTGCCATGGTTAGAGTATAGCACAGAAAGAATAGCAAGGCAACCGACCGGTGGTAGAGATGGTATATTTATTTATATACCTGTGGTATGGGTTTGTGTGATTATTTACTCATCAAGGTAACACAGTATTACAAAACAACCAACCGACTGCACTGACGTAAATCCGAGCGGTCGGTTGGTGCTAGATTTTTATACTATTATCAGTTTTTCATGAGTAAAGACAAAGCCTACCCAAACGGATAATACACACCGTCAATCTCCATGCCCACAACGGCATCGGGGTCGATGGGCTGGGCAAAGGACATGGCTACTATTATGCAGTCATCGGGGTCATCGGTGTTAAGGAGAGGGCCAAACTTTGCCATATCCTGACAGGCGCAGCCGTCCTTGAACATGACGATTTCGGTGCCGTCGGTGAATATCAGCCGCATTGACTGCACTGTTACATTATCATACAGCGAGCCTATTGCGGTATACAGTCCGTCCGCATACTCCTTGTAATAGAATGCGCCCAGATTCTCGCCGCACACTGTTATCGACAGCGGCGAAAGCTTTACAAAGGTGGGGCGATACAGGCGGTCGGTCTCCTGTGGAGAATTGAGGTCATATATCCGCTTTTCGATATTGGTGCTGACATCTATGACTGTGCTTCGGGGAAGATTGTCGGTCATGCTGTATCTTATCCACGCCTCATTGCCCCAGTAATCGTGGACAAGCTCCATGAACAGCACAAAGCGGCGCTGATTCTTGGTGCGGTATTCCTCCAGTTCGTATGCGCTGGTGGCACCGCCTGCACTATATCCTTTTTCCACCGTCCACATTCTAAGGCGGAAGTCGCTGTCCTCGTTGTACCAGACCGGGTCTGAGCCGCACTTGGAAAGCGATGCCAGCCATTCCCTGCCTTGCTCGTCCAGTGCGGTGTAGCAGATTACCACACGCACGTTGCACAGGTCGCTGACCACTTCCTCAACGCTCATCTCCACATGACCGTCGGTGTCGGAAAATACGTTGGTCTTTACCTCTTCGCCTACAATGGCATTGCCTGAGAATATTCCTGCAATAAAGCTCCCTATCTCTTCGGCAAACACTGTCATGCTGAAGATGCAGCACAATGCGGCGGCAATGGCTGCAGCGCAGAGCCATCTGCCTCTATGGGCAGGCTTTGCCGCTTTTTCTGAAATGCGGCTCTTTATGCCGGAAAGCATACGGGATTTCTGCGCTTCGGTGGGGTTCAGGGTCTCAAAGGCATCTCTGATATTGTTATTCATCTTCCATTCCTCCTAACAATTCCTGCAGCCGCCTGCGGGCATGAAGCCAGCGGACACGGACGGTGGACGGCTTTATGCCGCTGAGGCGGGCGATGTCCGCAAGGGAGTAGCCCTCGCAGCAGTGCATATACACCACCTGTTTGCAGTGGTCTGGCAGGGACATTATCAGCTCGAGCAGCTCGGCGCGGTATTCGTCCACGCAGGCTTGTTCAGGCAAGGCATTGGTATCGGTCAGCGGGTGGCGTTTTTTCCACCGCAGCAAGCTTTTGCAGTAGTTGCAGGCGGTGACTATCAGCCAGCCACGTTCATCGCTCTCATTGTCAAACGAAGGTGACTTGCGCATGAGCCGCAGAAACACCTCCTGCACTGCGTCCTCGCTGTCTGCTGCATTGCCCAGATAGGCGCGGCACACCCGATAGACGGTGTCAGCATACTGCGCAAACAACCGCTCGATATTCTGTTCTGTCATTCCCTGTCACCTCGATTCGTTCTTTTCTTTGAAGAGCCCCTTCATCTATAAAACGCCTGAACAGGCGAAAGCGTTAACCAATAGCGAAGAATTGTTCTGCGGCTGTAGATTTCACATTGCACTCGACACAACTTTACCACATTCGTGCGGTTTTGTGCGGCTGAATCTCTCTCCTGCAACGCAGCAAACAAAATCATCACAAATCCCCCCTTGACAAATCTGTACTAATGCATTAGAATGACCTTGTACTAATCGATTAGAACACGGTTTGCTTCTTCTGTATTCCGGCGGAGGAAGCCGGCCGTCCGGAAAGGAATGTCCATAAAAATGAGTACGCCCAAGATTTTTGAAAGCGAATACCGCTTCTGCCTTATTCTCTGGGAACACGAGCCCATCAGCTCCCGCGAGCTGTCTGCGCTGTGTGCAGAGAAGCTGGGCTGGTCCAAAACCACCACCTACACTGTTATAAAACGTCTCTCGGAAAGAGGTGTTGTAAAGAACGAAAATACCATCGTCCGCTCGCTGGTTTCCAAGGAGGACGCTCAGGTTTCCGAGCTGGACGAGATGATGGACAAGAAATTTGAAGGCTCGCTGCCCGCATTTCTCGCCGCATTCACCCGCCGCCAGAATCTTTCGGAAGAGCAGCTGGAAGAGATAAAGCGCATAATCGAAGGTTGACGGGAGGCTTGCGTATGTCTGAAATATTTACTTCGGTCATGGGAATGAGCCTTGCGGGCGGCATCGCTGTACTGCCGGTGCTGCTGATTCGCACGCTGCTTCGGCCGTCCAGGAGGATATGCTGCATTATGTGGCTGCTGGTCGGACTGCGGCTGGTGCTGCCTTTCTCCTTTGCTGATGCCCTTGGCTTGTCACTGCCACAAACGGCTGTGACCGACAGGGCAAACGCAGTCTACGAGCTTGTTATCCCTGATGCACAGACCGACACCGCACCTGCTGTGGTCAATTCCGCACCGTCATCTGACACGACTGAGGCACTGTCCCCCGTTAGCATTGGTGCGACAGATTCACTGCCTGCTGTATCCGCAGACCGTCTTATGACTATGCTGTGGCTTACCGGCGCTGCTGCGGTTGCTGTGTGTGTGGCAGCAGCCTATATCAAGCTGCGTATGCGGCTGAGGACTGCTGTCCGCATGGATGCTGATGTATACCGGAGCGAGCATATCCCTGCGCCTTTTGTCTTTGGGCTGGTGCGCCCACGCATATATATCCCCTACTCCGTTGCCGACGGAGATATACCCTTTGTGCTGAAACATGAACGAAACCACATAAGAAACTGCGACCACATCTCCAAGGCCGCCGCACTTGCTGTGCTTGCCCTGCATTGGTTCAATCCGCTTGTATGGGTGGCGTATGTATTCTTCTGTCGTGACGTGGAGACCGCCTGTGACGAAAAGGTCATCGCTCACATGACACTCCCCGACCGTAGGCTGTATTCAGCGGCGCTGCTTTCCTGCAGCACCGGCAGGAGAATATCTGTCTGTCCTGTGGCTTTTGGCGAGGTGGGCGTCAAAGAAAGGATAAAACACATTATGAAATACACCAAGCCCGCTTTTACCAGAAATCTTTTTGCTGCTATTCTTTGCGTAGCTCTTGTGCTGTGCATCTTTGCTCTGCCTGTCGGCTGTGCTAAGGAGCCTGCCGTTTACGAGCCGGTGGACACTGAGGCTGCCGATTATGAGGGCACCGACCGCATCGTCAACGAGGACGGCTCGATAACCATGCTCTTTATGCCCCAGTCCAATTTCAGCTCCGACAGTATTCAGACCTTCCGTTATTCCGGCGAAGGCTACACCATTAACGTCACGGCCGACAGCGGCTTTATCACCACGCCTGACGAAAATGGCAGAATCATTTACGTGACCTCGGAGAATCTCCCTGATGAGGTTGACAATAATTCAGGTGCATATATCACTGTAACTGATAATGAGGGTTACCTCAATTATGACTTATATGGAATGTCAGTTTCCGTTTATTCTCACGAAGATATTGTCTGGATTCCCAGTGAACTGAACTTCGGCACAGAAAAAGAAACCATCTCCTCCAAAATCAATTTTACTATCAAAGACGGTGATAGTCTGGAGGACACGGTGACAATCACCATTGTTTCGGACGATACGGCTGTCACACCCGAGGGCATGAAGGCACTTACCATCAGCGTTGACAAGAACCATATCCTGCGTGTTAACAATGACGATCCCTCCCGCCCCATCACTATCGAGCATCACCCGCAACATTAATTAGTCTGATTGGAATTATTCTGAACCAACATAATCAAAAAATAACTAAAGGGCAAAAGCGAGATGTGTAATTCCGCTTTTGCCCTTTTCTCTTGCTAAAATTATTAACTTATTGTATATTACCACATTACATATACAAATTGTGCGCTTTAACGCTCACTGTTGTGCCTCTTCCAAGCCTTTTCGGAATTCCTCCAGCAAGCTAATACTATCTTCTCTACTGATCTCGCGCTGGATATTGGGTATAGCTGATTCTCTGTCGTCCTTCTTTTTGCGGCATACGGTTTCCATGTATTCCTTTGGCTTCATGCCATGCTTTTTCTGGAAAACACCGTTCATGTATTTCAGGTCGGAGAAGCCGCTTGCCACCGCAATCTCGGAGCTGCTCATGCGGGTGCTTTCCATAAGGCGGATTGCGTGTTCGTAGCGGATGTTGTTTATATACTGCTGGAAGCTCATGCCGAAATTCTCTGTGAAAAAGTGCGACAGGTGGGTTGGCGTAATTCCTTCCGCCTGAGCGGCATCTTTCAGCCTGATTTGATACTGGTAGTTTTCGTCTATGTATGCTGCCAGACGCTCCATTCGCTGGGTAATCTTTTTCTTAGCAATATAGTCGCTCTCGCTGACAATTCTGTTGGGCACGTTTTTCAGCAATAGCTGCAGCAGACCGCATAGCTGTGCCAATGTTTCCAGCTCGAAATATTCCTCGCCACGGATATAGCTTAAGCCTGCGCCGATTATTCTGTGCCAAAGTCTATTGACAACTTCATCGGACAGCACCTTGCAGATTTCTGTGGTTTCAAACACTGTATCGTACAAACGGGGGAAATACTGCTGCAGGAAGTTTTTTGAAAACTGAATTACCTGCACCACTACCTCACCGTCACCGTTAATCTCATGAGGCACACTGGGATTGAAGAGCAGCACAGAGCCTGCGCTGACATTGATTTCTATTTTCTCTTTCTTTACAACGGCATTTCCCTTGATAACCGCCAGAATTTCTATGTCATTATGGAAGTGGCACTCGCGGAAGCTGATACCCGCAAGAAAGATATGCACATGGCGCAGCTTGTGGTTGGGCACCATTTCCAAGCCGTCCTTGCGCAGCTCTGCTGTTTTCTTTGTTTCTATTCTGATTACTTCACTCATTCCACTACGGCCTCCATTGGATAGTGCGACAATCTAGCTTTATATAATATACCATTATCACTATTATGTCAACACATTTTCAGACCATAACAAAACCCGCACAAAATGTGTTTTTCACACATTCTATGCGGGTTGTTTTTGTACTTATCAAACGCTTACTCGTTTGCTTCGTCGTCGTATGCAACTTCTTCTGTGTCAGAGGGATTTTCCTCTGCGTCGTTTGCTCTTTCTTCATCTGCAAAGATAGGCTCTGCAGTTTCCGAAACCACATCTTCAGACTGCTCTTCTATCGCTGCTGCTGACTCTGCAGCAGGAGCGGAGGCAAACTTGCTGAATACCTTTGATTCCAGAATTTTTACGGTAATAAAAGCCGGCAGAGACATTCCGCAGAGCATAACGATAAAGCCAAAGTTCACGATTATATTAAAGGGAACATAGATGGCTAATACTACCTGTACAAGCCAGACTGCCCAAATCAGCACCACCCAGAAAGGGCAGCAGAAAGCAAGCAGGAAAGAATTCTTGATGATATTCTTCAGCTTGTTCTTGAAATTTGCAACCTGCGCAAGTCCAAGAGTGAAGATGAGCAATGAGAGGCACGCAATGACCGTTCCGATGATGAGGAAAACGGTTCTTGCATTGCCTTCAAAGCCAAGAGCATAGGTAATGTAGAAGTATGCAACGAATCCGAAGAAGAGGAATCCTCCCTCCAGGGCAAGTGCCTGGAGGAAGTTTTCCTTGAAGAATTTGAAAAATGTACGGATTACGGGGCAATTCTCGTCTCGGTTGAGTTTGAATATCACCGAGTACATCGCGCTGACAGATGCACCGATAGTGACTATCGGGATACAACAGACGATGCAAAGCACATTAAGAAGTATCAGATCACCGAACGAACGAAGCAGTTCGGCGAGTGACGATTCCGTCAGCTTTGACATAGATTAGCCCTTAACACCGCCCAGTGCAACACCGGCGATGATGTATTTGGAAAGGAGGAAGTAGATAATGAACAGAGGAAGAACGGTAATTGCAAGACCAAGATAGACGGTACCGAACTCGGTCTTGTAGATGTCACCCTTGAGCAAGCTGACCATGACAGGCATGGTGTACTTGTCGGTATCGGTGAGCAGAATGCTGGGCATGAACAGGTTGTTCCAGCTGGCAACGAAGGAGAAGATAGCCTGAGTTGCCATAGCGGGCTTCATGATGGGCAGAACGATCTGGTTGAAGGTTCTGAACTCGCCGGCGCCGTCAACACGAGCAGACTGGACAATTTCCATGGGCAGTGCAGGGATCATGAACTGTCTCATAAAGAAGACGGTTGCAGGAGCTGCAATAGCCGGCAGGATGAGAGCCAGCAGGTTGTTGGTCAGACCCAGCTTGTACATCAGCTGATAGAAGCCGATAGCGGTAACCTGTGCGGGGAGCATCATAACTGCAAGGATGAAGGTGTAGAATGCATTACGCAGCTTCCAGTTGTAAGCAACGATTGCAAATGCAGTCAGAGTGGAGAAGTAGATGGTCAGTATAGTGGAAGATGCGGAGATTACGAAGGAGTTCATCAGACCCTTCATGGGGTCGAAGCTCTTGCCCTCGAAAACCTTCAGGTTGTAGAACAGGTACTTGGAAGGAATGAGGGAGATAGGATTGGACTGAACCTGGGCGGAGTTACGGGTAGCATTTACGAACATGACGAGGAACGGATAAATGCTGAGGATGGTGAGAATGATGCAGGTGATGTAAATAACCGCCATCAGGATAGGATTAGCTCTTTTTTTCATTTTTTCTCTCCTCCTTATGCACGGCTCTTCTTGAGCTGCTTCTGAAGCTGACGCTCAAGTTTCTTCTGCTCTACAGCATCCTTATCTCTCATGAGATAGAATACTATAGTGGAGAGGATAACGATAACAACGAACATGAGCATACTTGCGGCAGCTGCGCGGTTGTACTGGTACGCACCGCTGAATGCCTGATTGTAGATGAATACTGCTGCAGTCTCAGTTGCCTTGTCGGGACCGCCGTTGAGGAACATCTTGGGAATATCGTACATGTTCAGACCACCGATCATAGCAGTGATGAGGGTGTAGAGCATCATTGTCTTGATATTCGGAAGAGTAATGCGGAAGAAGGTCTGAGCGCTGCTTGCGCCGTCGATTTCAGCAGCCTCGAAGATTTCGGGGTTGATGCCGAGTACGGCAGCGATGAAGATGATTGCGGTCTGGCCATACCACTGCCAGAACTGAATGAAAGCAACAATTCCCTTGCCCCAGCCCTTGTAAGCAGTGAACTGATATGCCTCGTCAAGAATACCGGCCTTGAGAAGGATATCGTTGACAGGACCAACAGGATAGGAGAAGAGCATGTTGAAGAGGTATGCAACGGTAGCTGCGGTAATGATGTTGGGCATATAGAACATTACCTTGAAGAAGCCTGCACCGCGGATCTTGCAGCGGGGAGAAGTGAACCATGCGGTGAGCAGGAGTGCCAGAGAAATCTGGGGAATGAAGTTAAGAACCCAGATAATTACGGTGTTCTTAATGTCATTCTTAAAGGTTTCATTCTCGAGGATAGCCTTGAAGTTCTGGAAAACGTCCTCCTCGAGGAACTTCCAGTTGGTCAGAGACAGACCCTTACAATTGGTAAAGCCGAGAATGCAGGTGTAAATGGTGGGATAAAGAGTGAAGAGCAGATATGCAATTACAAAAGGTATGACAAAGATATAGCCATACTTTGCATAGCTGACGCCTTTCTTTCTTTTCATTGGCAGGGCGCACCCCTTTCTTTTTCTGTCAGAATAAAAATGGGGGGATAGGCCGGAATGCTCCGTCCTATCCCCTCCGGTGTGTTTAGGTGTTATTCGGTTTTAACGATAACGAACCACTAAAAGCTGTATTTACTTGCGTAAATTAGTCGATGGAGAGACCGAGCTCGTCAGCGACGTTGGTCTTGAAGTCAGCAATAGCAGCGTCCTTATCCTTCTCGCCGATAGCATACTGAGTAACCTGCTCACGGAAGAGAGCGTTGATTCTCTCGTCGTACTGAGTGAGGCACTTGCCGTTTGCATAAGCGTTACCAGCGATGAATGCGGGGAACATATCCTGACCGCCGCAGATCTCGACTTCACCGTTGGAAGCAGCCATAACCTTACCGGAAGCAACAACGTCCTTGGTGCCGCCTTCGCCGTTCAGAGTGCCGTTTGCCCAGTGATACTGGAGGCCGTTCTCGGAAGCGTCGAGGGTGATCCAGTTGATGATTTCAGCAACGCCTTCAGCCTGCTCGGTGTCCTTGTTAGCGAGGAGCCAAGTGCCGCCCCAGAAGAAACCTACAGGAGGAGTGCAAACGCGCCAGTCGCCATTGGTAACAGCGCCTTCAGCGATAACCTGATCGTGCATGGAGTAGTTGAGGAGCCAGCCCGGGCCAAAGAAGCAGAATGCGGGAGTCTCGCTGGTGCCCTTCATATCATTGAACCAGCCTTCCTGCCAGTCAGTGGTACGGTTGGACCAACCATTGTCGTACAGATCCTTGGAGATGTCGAAGAAAGCCTCACGCTCGGGGCTGATGACGAGCTTGTCACCGTCAACCCAACCAGCAGAAGAGCTGTTCTCAACTGCGTGCCAAACGTCGCCGTCACCGGAAACGATGGGATAGCCAGCATCCTTCAGGGTAGCAGCAGCTTCCCAGAACTTGTCCCAATTGCCAGAACCGCCGCCAACGATGGCTTCGATCTCAGCGGGATCAGAGGTGCCGAAAACTTCCTCAGCGATGGAAGCGCGATAGATCATTGCGCCGCCAGTTGCCTGATAACCAAGAGCAACAACCTTGCCGTCATCGGGACGGGTGCCGAGGTCAACAGAGTACTGAGCGATCTCTGCGGACTCGATCTGGCTCAGGTCAATGCCGAGATCCTCGTAAGCAGCAGCGAAACCGGAAGCTTCGCCCTGGCTGTACTTGAGGATGAAAGCAGCCTCAGCAGCATACAGGTCGGGAGCATCTTCGCCACCGGCGAGGAGAGCAGCGTCCAGAGCGGGCTGATACAGACCGTCAGTGGTAGCGATGATGGTGGTCTTAACTTCGTACTTCTCAGCGAACTCGGGGTTCAGCTCCATGTAACGAGTGACCATGCCGGGGATTTCGTCGGTGAAGGACCAAAGGTTGATAACTTCCTTTGCAGCGGGCTCATCGACAGGGGTCTCTTCAGTCTCGGGGGTGCAAGCAACGAGACCGAGCAGCATGATAGCTGCGAGCAGGATTGCCAGGATTTTCTTCATGTTTTTTTCCTCCTAAAATATTCGGTTGATAACCGTTTCATCACGCTGTCGCGCCGTCAGACATTGACGTTTGCAGTCGCAGACGAACAGCAGACACTGCCGCCCTTCAGGCAGTCACCGGAAGCAGTCACCAGTTGCTTCCGGGAAAACCATAAAAGCAGCGACGCCGCTCTTCGGTCCGTAACCGCTCAGCCTCCGTCCGGCTGGCAACAACATGTATGATGTAATGTAATGGACAGCCGACAAACATCAGGCTGTCTGACAAGCCGAAGAACAACTCCGACCCGTACACAAAATGTCAAGCGGTTGGTAACAATCTCTTCACATTTCGTGATTCTATTATGCATTATTCTGTGCGAAAAGCAAGACTATTTATGCGATTTTTTGCACGACATATATGCGATTTATTTTGCGGCATAATTAATCTTTATTGCAAAATAACGTAATAATGCACTTTTGCACTGTCGAATTTAGCGACATAAAACAGCGAAACTGCCGAAAAACCGCTATACATATTATATATCACATCATTATTGCCGCCGGCAAGCGTTCTCTTTGGAGCCGACTTGCCGACGGCAGCATGAAAATTCAAGATTGTGAATTATTTGTGATGCGCGGCAGCTTTATCTGTCTGAAGGAAACTGCCGGATAATTTATTCGCAGCTCAGATATTGACGGTCAGCTTCTTGCAGCGGGGCTTGCCAAGACGGAAGCTGAGCTCATCGGGCTGGGAGATGCCGGCAAAGATGGAATACTCGCCGCCGGGCACAAAGCGTCTGCCGTCGTTGTCAACAACCTCAAAAGCAGAGGGAGCAATCTTTATCTGCACCTTCTTGCTCTCGCCTCTTGCGAGGGAGACACGCTTGAAGCCGCAAAGACGGGTATTGAGAACCTCATGCTCGGATTCCTCGCTGCGGATATAGACCTGAACAACTTCGTCAACAGCGTACTCGCCCTTGTTGGTGACGGTAACGGTGACAACACCCTCCTTGCGGTAGGAAGCTCTGTCCACGCTGACCTCGGAATAGGTAAGACCGAAGCCGAAGGGATAGAGGACGTTGTTCTCGGCGTAGCGGTAGGTGCGATTCTTCATGGAGTAGTCGGTGAACTCGGGGAGCAGGTCGGCTGTCTCATAGAAGGTTACAGGCAGCTTGCCGGAGGGAGAAACCTTACCGAAGATGATGTCTGCAACAGCCTTGCCGCCCTCCTGACCGGGATACCATGCGTGGAGCAGAGCATCGGCGCGGTCGGCCAGCGGGTTCATTGCGCTGCCGGTGAGTACCACAACCACGGTGGGCTTGCCAACTGCCAGCACAGCATCCATCAGGTCACGCTGTGCCTCGGGGAGCAGCAGGTCAATCTTGTCGCCGCCCGCGAAGGCGTTACCGGTATCACCCTGCTCGCCCTCAACGGTAGCGTCCAGACCGACGCACAGAACGACTACATCGGAATTCTTTGCGCAGATAACTGCCTCGGAAATGCCGTCATTCTTGCGAGCAAGGGGCTCGATGCGGTCAGCAAGCAGTGCGCTGCCCTGTGCATAGTAGACGCGGACATCATCACCGCACTCCTGCTGGATACCCTGCAGAATGGTGGTGTAGCCTGCTGCCACGCCGAAGTAGTTGGCGCGGAGGGCATCTATGCTGTTGGCGTTGGGACCGATGACACCGATGGAGCTGATCTTTCTCTTGTCGATGGGGAGAACGCCGTTGTTCTTGAGCAGAACCATGGACTTTCTTGCGCTGTCGAGGGAAGCAGCAACGTGCTCCTTGCAGGCTACGCAGTCCCAGCTGATGCTGTCGAACTCGGGGGTGCCGCCATCGAAGAGACCCAGACGGATACGGGTACGCATGAGGTGGACACAAGCCTTGGTGATGTCCTCCTCAGTGACCATGCCCTTCTCATAGGCACTCATCATATGTATATAGGTGTTGCCGCAGTTGCAGTCACAGCCCAGCTTAAGCGCAAGGGCGATGGACTCTTCTGCATTGGCGGTGACCATGTGTGCGGTATGGAAATCGCGGATTGCCCAGCAGTCGGAAACGAAGTAACCGTCGAAGCCCCACTCGTCCAGCTTGTCCATCAGTGCAGTGCTGGCGCAGGCGGGCTCGCCGTTGACTCTGTTGTATGCGCCCATAACACCCTCGACACCTGCATCGACCAGCACCTTGAATGCGGGCAGATAGGTCTCGTTCATGTCCTTGGGGTTGCACACTGCGTCAAACTCGTGGCGGAGAGCCTCGGGACCGCTGTGTACAGCGAAGTGCTTTGCGCAGGCAGCGCCGCGCAGCACCTTGCCCTTGCCCTGAATACCCTCGACAAAGCTCTTGCCCAGAGTTGCGGTCAGGTAGGGGTCTTCGCCGTAGGTCTCATGACCTCTGCCCCAACGGGGGTCACGGAAGATGTTGATGTTGGGGGACCAGAAGGTCAGACCCTTGTAGATGTCTCTGTCCTCCTCGGCGGAGAAGGTGTTGTACTTTGCGCGGCCTTCCATCGAGATTATTTCGGCGATGCGGTGGAGACCCACCTCGTCGAACATTGCGGCAAGACCGATTGCCTGGGGGAACATGGTGGATGTACCGGCGCGGGCGATGCCGTGCAGTGCCTCGTTCCACCAGTTGAACTCGGGCACGCCCAGACGCTCGATAGCGGGGGCATCGTAACGGAGCTGACTTGCCTTTTCCTCAAGGGTCATGCGGCTGACAAGGTCTTCTGCACGCTCCTGTGCGGAGAGGCTTTTATCAAGATATTTTTCCATAATTTGCGACCATTCCTTTCGTAACTGTTTCGTTAACCGTATTGATAAGGGAACGTCTTTATTACGCGGTGCTTTATCGCACTCTTTTCTTTTTACGGGTTATTGGGGACACTGCCCGCTGCTCATGCCTATTATCAGGCTGGGGTCTACGGTTATCAGTTGTCCTTGCTGTGCCTTTTTCTCTCCCTCACCGCGCAGGGCTTCGATTATGCGGTCGGCGGCGCGCTGTCCGATAACCGCTGCGTCCTGCCTTATGGTGGTAAGCTGGGGATACATAAGCTGGGTTATCTCAATGCCGTCGTATCCGCACACCGAAATATCCTCCGGCACTCGCAGGCCGGCGGCGCGTATCGCGCCGAGGACGCCTATTGCGGTGTAGTCGTCACTGCAGATAACCGCGGTGGGTCGGCTTTCTCTATTGAGCAGGGCAGTCATTGTCTGCTCGCCGCTCCTGATGGAGTAATAGGCACAGGGTATAAGCTGCTGCTCACCGAAGCACTCCCCCCGTTCCTCTGCCGCCTTTTTCAGCGCGGCAATGCGAGCCTGTGTGATATAGCGGGAGGGGTCTCCGTGAAGATAGACAATATCGCGGTGACCGAGGTCATACAGGTGGTCATAGAGCAGCTTCATGCCCATACCAGAATCGGTGGCTATGCCGTCAATATTCTCGCCGACATAGTCAAACATGACCATAGGCAGCTCGCTGCCAAACAGCTCGCGGCACTCTTCCTCGTCGGGATTTGCGTTGACGATGAACACACCGTCCAGCTTTCTGTAACGGCAATGCTCAAGGAAGGAGTAGCCCATATCTCCAACATTATTGGAGATGAAAACTATGTCATAGCCCAGCCGCTCCACACTCTTCTTGAAGCCCTCGATGACGGCGGCGAAGAAGTAATGACGCAAGCCCATTTCCGAGCCGTCCTGACAGAGGACACCGATGGACCACGACCTGCTCCCGCTCAGGCTTTTCGCGCGGGAATCGGGAACATAGTGCATCTCTGCCGCTGCTCTGCGGATTCTCTCCCTTGTCTTTGCCCCCACATCGGTGGCATCGCTCAATGCCTTGGAAACGGTGGCGGGAGAGACTCCGCAGTGTTTAGCTATATCATAGATTGTGACCATGAATGCAGGGACTTACAGACCCTTTACAGTATTTGCTACGTTCTCAGCGGTGAAGCCGAATCTCTTGAACAGTACGCTGTAGGGAGCGGAAGCGCCGAAACCGGTCATGCAGACCATTGCGCCGTCCAGACCGACATACTTGTAAAGCTCGGTGGCGTTGCCTGCCTCAACTGCGACACGCTTGCGGACATCGGCGGGCAGAACGCTCTTCTTGTATTCGTCAGACTGCTTCTCGAAAACATCGACGCAGGGCATACTTACTACGCGGACATCAATGCCCTCTGCGAGGAGCATCTTCTGTGCCTCAACGGAGATAGCAACCTCGGAGCCGGTGGCGATGATGATTGCGTCGGGAGTAGCCTTCTGGCTGTCGGAGATGATGTAGCCGCCCTTGAGTGCCGCATCGGAGGAGCCTGCCATCTGGGGCAGATTCTGACGGGTGCAGGCGATAGCACCGGGAGTGGTCTTGGACTCGATGAGGGCACGCCATGCCATAGCGGTCTCGGTAGCATCGCAGGGACGCCATACGTTGAAGTTGGGGATAGCACGGAGCATGGAGAGCTGCTCGATGGGCTCATGGGTAGGACCGTCCTCGCCGACACCGATGCTGTCGTGGGTAAAGACATATATTGCGGGAATGTTCATCAGTGCAGACAGACGAGCCATGGGCTTGGTGTAGTCACTGAAAACAAAGAAGGTGGAAACATAGGAACGCAGACCGCCGTGGAGAAGCATACCGTTGGCGATTGCGGACATTGCCAGCTCGCGGACACCGAAGTGCATATTGCGGCCTGCACGGTCAGCAGCGGAATAGTCGCCCTTGCCCTTCATGTAGGTCTTGGTGGAGGGAGCAAGGTCAGCGGCACCACCGGTCAGGTTGGGCATATTGTCAGCGATGCGGTTGAGGTAGGTACCGGAAAGGGCTCTGGTTGCCTGGGGCTTATCCTCGTAGGCAGCGTAGTCCTCGCTGGCGAGGTATGCGGCAAGGTCTGCGTTCTCGCCGAAGAACTTATCCCAAAGGGCAGCCTTCTCGGGGAACTTTGCGCGATACTCTGCGAAGGAAGCCTCCCACTTGGCCTGAGCAGCGGCGTTCTTCTCGCCCATTGCTCTGTAGGGTGCATATGCCTCGTCGGGCACTGCGAAGGGCTCAACAGAGGGCCAGCCCAGAGCCTTCTTCATGGCGACGATGTTCTCCTCGCCCAGAGGCTCACCGTGGACGGAAGCGGTGCCCTGCTTGGACTCGCAGCCGAAGCCGATGATGGTCTTGATCTCGATGAAGCTGGGACGGGTGGTGTCAGCCTTTGCAGCCTCGATTGCTCTGCCGATGGCAGCGGTATCGTTGCCATCCTCAACAACCTGAACGCCGAAGCCGAATGCTTCCATGCGCTTCTTGACATCTTCAGTGAATGCGATGTCGGTGGAGCCTTCGATGGAGATCTTGTTGGAGTCATAGAGCACGATCAGCTTGGAGAGGCCAAGGGTGCCGGCGAGGGAGAAAGCCTCAGAGGAGATACCCTCCATCAGGCAGCCGTCGCCGCACATGACGTAGGTGTAGTGGTCGATGACATCGTAGCCGGGCTCATTGAACTGAGCGGCGAGCTGAGTCTCTGCAATGGCGAAACCGACAGCCATAGCGCAGCCTGCGCCGAGAGGGCCGGTGGTTGCGTCAACACCGACAGTGTGACCGTACTCGGGGTGACCGGGGGTGAGAGAATCTGCCTGACGGAAGTTCTTCAGGTCATCTATGGACAGACCGCCGCAGCCGGTGAGGTGCAGCAGGGAATAAAGCAGAGCAGAACCATGACCGCCGGAAAGAACGAAGCGGTCTCTGTCTATCCACTTGGCATCCTGGGGATTGAACTTGAGGTGGTTGGTCCACAGCTCGCAGGCGGTTGCTGCTGCGCCGAGGGGCAGACCGGGGTGACCGGAATTTGCCTTCTGGATCATGTCGGCGGAAAGGACGCGGATTGCGTTGACAGCTAATGTGTTGCTCATTTCTTGATCTCTCCTGTCTTATATTTTTTTGTGAGTTTTTGGCGAATATTCCGTCTGCGCGTATTTTTGATATACGCGGGGTTATAACCCCATCGGATATTCGCAATTCGGACTTACGAAATCGGTTTCGAAATCGGTTTCGTAAAGATTTATACTGTTTATATAATACTATTTTGATGTGTGTATGTCAATACGGCAATTGTCAATTTTCTGTATCTTTCATGCTTGTATTTATTTGTTTTTCTTAAGCATTTCTCTGTGTTTTTTTCAGTCTAACTGTGCTTCTCGCGAGCCCTTTTCAACGCCTGTCCGATAGCCCAGCCCTGCATCTCCAGATACATATTTTCCGACGCGGTTTCCGCGCTTACCCACACCAGCTCATGCTCGGTGTCGGCGGCAGTCTGTGGCTCGGTTATGCTGCCGGAATAATAACGCTGTATGGGGTGGAAATGACCTGTCTGCGAGTGTTCAATGTAGCTTTCCGCGGCGCACAGCAACTCTCCGGGAATGGCGTGGCAGCCTGTTTCCTCCATGCACTCCCGCACGATGCACTGCCTGTCGCTCTCGCCGTCATCAATACCGCCGCCAATGAGAAACAGCCCTTTCTCCGTCCGCACCACCGCAGCTTTTTCATCTTTTATTGGTATGATATATGCGCCTGTCCGCTCCACATATTCGCAGGGCAGACGAGTACCAAATACTTTGCTTTCCATTTATTTCTCCTTTTGTTGTCCGCAATTTTGCCTATTCATCAATAATCCTGAGCAGCACCTCGGCAATTCGCTCTGCGTCCGCAAAGCTGTTTTCTGCGCAGAAAGAGAAGCGCAGTGCGCCCTTTGCCGCTCTTTCATCGTAACCCATTGCAGTAAGCACATGGCTTGCGGCGGCATCTCCAGTGGTACACGCAGCCCCTGACGATGCGCATATTCCCTCCCGGTCAAGCAAAAGCGCAATACGCTCGCCATCTTTTCCTGGCAGCAGCAAACAAAGCACACCCGGCAATCGCTCCGCGTTTTCTCCCGGGAAGCATATGTTGTCTATATGCTTCAGCCTTTCTTTAAGGACACTGCACAGCTTTTCTGTATGAGCTGCTTCCCTTTCCATATCTGCATACGCCGCTTCTATTGCCGCGCCCATTGCGTATATTGCAGGGAGTGCTTCGGTGCCCGCTCTTCTCCCCCGCTCCTGCATACCGCCTGCCATCTGCGGTACAATGGGGAGATTGTCACGGACATACAACGCACCCGCGCCCACTATACCGCCAAATTTGTGCGCAGACAGTGAAAGCATATCGCACTCAATGTCTTTCACGCTGACAGGTATATGCCCTACGGCCTGCACCGCATCGGTGTGGAAGAGGGCACCGCACTTGTGCGCAAGCTGTGCTGCCTGCTTCACCGGCTGAATAACACCTGTTTCGTTGTTGGCATACATGAGCGACACCATCGCAACTTTGTCGTCCAGCATATGTTCCAGCTTCATTATGTCGGCAACACCATCGGGTGTACTGGGGACATAATCAACCGTCATTCCTATACGCTCCGTCATTTTCGCCGCATTTATAACAGCTTTATGCTCTCCGACAAAGACCAGCAGGCGATTTCGCCCCTGCCTCATACCTTGCATCGAGCCATTGTATATCGCAAGATTGTCTGCCTCTGTACCTGAGGAAGTAAACACCACTTCGGACGGTTTTGCCCCCAATGCAGCGGCGGTTTTTCTGCGTGCTTCAAAGAGCATAGCTGCCGCATCTGAAGCCGCGCTGTGCACGCCCGATGGATTACCGAAGTTTCTTATTGCACACATAGCTTCTTCAATTGCCACCTGTCTGGGCGGGTGCTGTGCGGCACAATCGGCATATATTCTGTCTTTTGTCTTCTCCATAATCGCACCTCTTTTCGTTAATCATACTGCATTTCCCCTCTCTGCGCAACAGAAAAAAGAAACCGCCTATCGCATAGGCGATGGGCGGTTTCCAATTGAAGAGGAATTATTAGAAAAAAACGGCAATTAACTGATTGTGCATTAACCCTTGACGCCGCCGATGGTAAGACCGGTGACGAAGTAGCGCTGGAGGAAGGGATAGAGCACAACGATGGGAGCAGAGGTGACGATGGTAGCAGCGGCACGGACAGAGGTAGGAGTGATCTGTGCGTTGCCGGCGCTGTGCTCGCCGCCGTATGCGTTGCCGCCAGAGGCCTGGCTGCTGACGGAGGTGAGCAGCTTCATCAGCTCGTACTGCAGAGTGGTGAGTTCGCTCTTGGTGCGGTTGTAGAGCATATTGTCAAACCAGGAGCTCCACTGATAAACTGCAACGAAGAGAGCGACAGTTGCGAAAACCGGCTTACAGAGCGGGCAATAGACCTTCAGGAAGATGGTCAGATGGTTTGCACCGTCGAGCTGCGCGGATTCGCGGAGGCTTTCGGGGATGTCCTTCATGAAGGTACGGAGAACCATGAGGTTGAATGCGCTGACCATACCGGGGATAACATATACCCAGAAGGTACCGGTGAGCTGCAGGTCGCGGAACCACAGGAAGGTGGGGATAAGACCTGCGTTCAGATACATGGTAAGTACATAGAAGAAGGATACGCCTCTGTTGAAGACGAAATTCTTGATACTGAGGACATATGCCAGCAGAGCAGTGGTGCCGAGCTGGAGCAGTGTGCCAATTACAGTACGGAGGAGGGAGTTCTTAGCACCAACAAGGATGCCCTGCATTGCGAAAACGGTGTCGTAGTTCTTGGTGGTGAACTTGCGGGGCCACAGATAAATGCCACCGCGCAGCGCGTCGATACCGTCATTGAAGGACATTGCCAGAGTGTTAAGAATGGGATAGAGGGTGATTGCAACAAAGAGGAGGAGGAAAATGGTGTTGAATGTAACAAACACAACATCCTCAAGAGCAGCTTTCTTTCTCTTTCTCTTCTTTGCGGGTGCAGCACCGGCGGGAGCGGAAACAGGAGCCGCTGCAACGACGGGCTCATCGTTGTCTACTTCGTCAAGCTCATCGGGGAAGGTGACAATGATACCATCGTCCTCTTCAGCCTCAACGGCCTCAACCGCCTCTGCCGCCTCTGCAGCAACAGCTTCTGCTGCAACAGTCTCTGCAGCCTGCTCGACCTCAGGAGTGACTACTACTTCATTTACTGCATTGTTTGCATTGTTTTCCATTATTCGCGTCCTCCTTTCTTAGAACAGGGTCTCTTCGCCGCTTAACTTAGCGCCGAGGTTGGCAAGGAAAATCAGGATAACGCTGACCACACTCTTGAATACGCCGGCGGCGGTACCGAGAGAGTAGTTAGCCTGGCTGATACCTTCCTTAAGTACATATATATCGATAGTCTGCGAGACATCCATGATGAGGTCGTTACCGAGCAGGTACTGAACCTCGAAGCCCGCGTTGAGCACGTTTCCGATATTTATGAGCAGGAGAATGAAGATGGTGGGCTTGATACCCGGCAGGGTAATGTGCCACATCTTACGCAGACGACCTGCGCCGTCCAGTGCTGCTGCCTCATACAACTCAGGATTGATAGCAGTGATAGCAGCAAGATAAATGATGGAGTTCCAACCGGTTTCTTTCCAGACATTCGCGAAACCTACTATCCACCAGAAGAAGTTCTTCTCGGCGAAGAAGTTGATGGGTCTCTCAAGAATGCCAAAACGAACGAGCAGGTCGTTGATGATACCGCTGTCCATGGAAAGCATATCTCTCACTATACCGCAGACGATGATCCACGAAAGGAAGTGAGGGAG
>SVPT01000140.1 GCA_015065695.1 Oscillospiraceae bacterium
ATCGAAGCGCATCGTGTTTTTCGGCGGCGCGGGCGTGTCCACCGAGAGCGGTATTCCCGATTACCGCAGTGTTGACGGGCTGTATCACCAGAAGTTCGATTACCCGCCGGAAATTATGCTCAGTCACGATTTTCTCCTGTATCATACCGAGAAGTTCTTTGAGTTCTACAAGAACAAGTTTATCTATCTGGGCGCGCAGCCTAATGCGGCCCACCTCAAGCTGGCAGAGCTGGAGCAGGCGGGTAAGCTGACCGCCGTAATCACGCAGAATTGTGATGGACTTCATCAGGCGGCAGGAAGCAAAACTGTCTATGAGCTGCACGGCTCTGTCCACCGCAACCACTGCATGAAGTGCGGAAAGCCCTACGGCGTTGATTATGTACTGCAGGCAGAAGGCGTGCCCCTGTGCGAATGCGGCGGTGTGGTGCGCCCCGACGTGGTGCTGTACGGAGAGGGTCTTGACACAGACACCACCGACGGCGCGCTGGAGGCAATAGCGCAGGCGGATATGATGATAATTGGCGGCACTTCCATGATGGTCTACCCGGCGGCTTCCCTTGCAATGTCTTTCAGGGGTAAGAATCTGGTGGTCATAAACCGTGATTATACACAGGCGGAAAGCAGGGCATCACTGGTCATCAACGGCAAGATCGGTGAAGTGCTGTCGCAGATTGTGTGCGGATAATCAGATGATTGGCGGTGACTGTTTATGAAAACAAAAAAGGTTGTTGTCCTGCCCTATGACGTGGCATGGAAAGCTGATTTTGAAGAAATCAGGAAAGAAATCGTTGATGCTGTCGGCGACTTGATCATTGGCATTGAGCATATTGGAAGCACTTCGGTTGAGGGAATGTCCGCAAAACCATGCATTGATATTGACGTGGTAATCAGAGATTACTCAATATTCGATGCTGTTGCCGCAAGATTGGAAACAATTGGATATTTCCACGAAGGCGACCTTGGAATCAAGGACAGAGAGGCTTTCAAATATTCGGACAAGCCGCATTTGAAAAAACATCATCTGTATGTATGCCCACAGGATTCCGAGGAGCTGCATCGCCATATTACCTTCAGGGATTTTCTGAGAAGCAATCCTGACGCGGTCAGAAAGTACAGTCTGACAAAGGAAACCGCTGCGCGACTGTTTCCGGAAGATATTGATAAATACATGGAATACAAATCGCCCTGTATAGAAGAATTGTATGCGCTGTGCGGATTGTCTGCTAAACAATCTTGACACAGCTTTGCCTGACATATTACATAACCAAAAGCCTGCACAGTGCCCATTGGGCTTGTGCAGGCTTTGTCTTATCTTCTGCGGTTTTTCGCTGTGCGCTATGTGATGTCGCTGCCTGCGCAGTATCGGCAGATGGAGTTGATAAACAGCCATATGCCGATAAGCAGCAGGGAGAAATTGCACCCTGACCGAAGCAGGATATAGAAGCCCGCGGTCATAAGGGGTACGGAAAAGACCAGCGATACCGCAAAGGCAACACGGTTTGCATTATCGCCCAACCAGTCGCACAGGAATGCGTGCATAAGCTGACCTCCGTCAAGAGGCTGAACAGGTGCCATGTTAAGTGCCGCCAGTGCCAGATTTGCCGACAGCATATCTGCAACAATGGGGTGGTTTGTCGCGGGAATCAGCAGTGACAGGCGGCACAGCACAGCGGCAATTACATTTGCCGCCGCGCCAGCAAAACAAACCAGCCGCCACTGCAGAGGGCTGCTGCCTGTGGCATGGGAGGAAATCCGCAGACCAAAGGGGGAAACCAGCAGCGCTGTCACCCGCATTGAAGAAGAAAAGGACATTGCGGCAAGATGCCCTGCCTCATGGATAAAGGCAGCAATAATCCCGCAGAAAAAGGCACGTCCGGTAAGAGGAAGCGCGGCACCCGCCAGAAGCACAAAGAACCAGTAGCTAATCCTGACGCGGCAGTGTCTGACGGTGAAGCTCAATCATACATTCCTCCAAGCACCCATTCGGGGTCGTAACGCTGCCCGTCCTTGCGCAGTTCAATGTGCAGGTGCGGTCCGGTGGAGTTGCCGGTGGAGCCAACCAGCGCAATTTCCTCACCCTGCTGCACCTCGTCGCCTGCCGCGCATTTGAGTTTTGAACAGTGGGCGTAAAGTGTCTGCAGCCCGCCGCCGTGGTCGATTACGACATAGTTGCCATAGCCCTTGTCAAAGGCTGCGGTGGAAACCTTGCCGGGAAGTATCGCGCTTATTGATGCGCCGGAAGGGGCGGCAAGGTCATAGCCGGAGTGGAAGGTGTATTTGCCTGTCACCGGATTGAGCCTGTAGCCGAAAAGAGAGCTGATGGTAGCATATTTAAGAGGTTTCGTCACCTTGGTGTCCAGCGTAATGCGGTCCAGCCTAATGTTTGCCGGCACGTCAAGCTGCACGCCGCCCACCGACTGCTCTTCCTCGGGCTCGTTGGCAGGGAGCATAGCCGCCGCCTCGATTGCCTCGGAGGAAGATTCCGGAGCAGCCGCATCTGCCATAGACACTGTGCTGTGCATATCAACAGGTGCGGAAATGTCCGCGGAAGAGGTTATCGGGCTGACCGAGGGAGCTCCGCTGCACAGAGATGCGGATAATGAAAGCGCAGCCAGAAACACTATGAATGCAAGGGGCATAACAAGCACTTCCGCAGAACGGTTGTTTCTTTTTCCGAAGAGCATCGTGAAGCGGTGGAGTGAAGTGCATCTGTATTTAAGAGATTGTGATGACAATAAAATCACCTCCCGTACAAGCAATATTATGCATATACAGGAGGTGATTATTACATTTGTGCGGTTTTCTTCGCTGTGCCGTATGCTGTACCGTCAATATCTCCATAGCTGGAATGAGCGGCGGCGGCAGCGGAAAATGCTTATTATTATCAGAAATATCAGCGCAAACAGCAGTATTGCGGCGCAAACCTGCAGTGAGGGAATGTGGGCAAGTGGTCCGTTTTTCAGCCCTATGACATACACGCTCAGCAGTACGATTGCCGCGGCAATGCCCCATGGCAGACAGTGCATGAAAGCACGCCCGAAAACGTCAGGCAGCTTGGAGGCATTAATGCGTGCATTGCGGTAGTAGTCGGGAATGGTGTTGCGGGAAAACTGCTGCTCGGCAATTTCGATAAAGTGGGGGATACGTCCGCTTTCGTCACGGACAATCGAGCTTTCACTGCGGTCGTAGCAGTTGACCGACATATAGATATATTCGTTGTCGTCGGTGCTTGCCATCTCCGCGTAGGAGGACACCGAAAGCGCCTCGGGCAGACAGTCCAGTGCGTTGGTGTATTCTGTGGGGATTCCTGCTTTCGCAAGCTGCTCACAGCGCACTGTTGTTATCTGTGCAACCGCGACCGATGCGTAATATGCTACCACACCTCGCTGGGGGCGGTCACCGTGGGAGTCAATCATAAAGGAAATGTACTCCATGTTGCCCCCGCTTGCACGCCGATAGTGGGGAAAACTGCCGCTGAAGCCAAGGGAATCCAGTACAGGCTGCGAGGTTTTTATGATGCGGTCGATTATTCTCTGCTCGGCGGTGTCGCGCTGAGTGCCGGCAGAAAGGTCAGCGGTCATGTTTGTCAGCATCTCGGAAAGGCGGTAGAGGAATACTCGCGCTGTACCGTCAGATACCTGGTTTTCAAGGGCGTTTGCAAAATGCTCCGCCTTTTTGATGGCGGTATCGGGAGCATCGTTATAGATTGCCTCCTCCGCCTCGCTGAGTATGGTGTAAAGCCGCTCACAGCCACATTCGCGCAGCATATCCCCAAGGCGGCTGACAGCGTGGCGGTTGTCCAGTGTTTCGGCAACCTGCACCTCGTTGTATTCGGCGGGTGCGCCATCGTGCCCAAGCAGGGCGATAGAGCCGCTGATGAAGGAGGCGATGGGAAGCATCTCCCTTTCCGCAAGGGTCAGCTCGTTGGTGCCGAGAACGGAAGCCTTGTTAAGCAGCAGGGAGAAGGAATGTTCGATAAGCTCAAAGCGGGG
>SVPT01000141.1 GCA_015065695.1 Oscillospiraceae bacterium
TGCGGTGGAAGACTTCCGCTTCAACAGGGCGGCAATCGACAGCTTCTGCACCTCCGGTCTGCTGGGCGGTGAAGCAGAGATAGAGGAATACGAAAGAGGCGGCACGCCTTGGTGCATCACCTACGGCTTTATGCCCGATGAGCTCAAGGGAATCCTTGAATCCTGCGGCGTGAAGAATGTTCGTCTGGCAGGACCGGGCGCATATGCCAGAACTCTCCCCAACAGCATACTTGTAAAGATTATGAACGACCCCTCCGCACGTCAGGAGTTTTTGGATTTCTGTTATCAATACGATTCCAACCCCTATGTATGTGGTATGGGCAAGGACAACCTGCTCGCAGGTGGAATTATTAAATAACAGCTTTTTTGCAATACCAACCTTAATCAGCAAGCCCCCCGACCGTCATCAAGCGATGGTCGGGGGGCTTATTTTATGCTATGAAGAAAATCCGTGTAATCTATTCTTTTCTACAGGATTATGCAAATCAGACCGCTGCAGCCCTCGTTGATGACACGCTCTACAGTTTCCTGCAGCTTGCCGCGTGCCTCAGGCGGCATCTTGTTCAGCTTGCCATGCAGTCCCTCGTTGACCAGCTCATGCAGCGACTTGCCGAAAATGTTGGACTGCCAGATGGTTTCGGGACGTCCCTCGAACTCTCCCAGCAGGTAGCTGACCAGATCCTCCGACTGTTTCTCGCTGCCCACCACAGGAGCAACCTCTGTGGTGATGGTAGCTTTCAGCATATGGATAGAGGGTGCGGAGGCCTTGAGCCGCACGCCGTAGCGACCGCCCTGACGCATCATTTCCGGCTCCTCAAGCTGCAGCTCCTCCAGCGTGGGCATGACTATGCCGTAGCCGGTGGCTTCCACCTCCTCCAGTGCGGAGGCGATGCGGTCGTACTTCTTGCGTATGGCTGCCAGCTCAAGCATGGAGCGCATAAGCCCTGCCTCGTCGGCGATTTCCACGCCGGTCTTTTCTCCGATGATTCTGTAGAACAGACCGGGCTTGAGCATCAGCTCTGCCACGGCACGACCTGTACCAAGCTCTACCCTGTCAAGCCGTACTCTGTCGATACTGGGGCACTTCTCCAGAGCAGAGCATATGCCCTCAATGTCACGAATACGGCTGGCACCTGCGGCACTCTCCCGCACTGCGCCGAACACCTCCTGCCGCAGCCAGTGTCCGCTTTCCAGAGAACACAGCCAGCGGGGCAGGTCGAAGGCAACTGCCTTTATGGGGAACTCAAACAGCACCATGGTCAGTATCTCGCGGATTTCTTCCTCGGTGATGTTCTGGCAATTGACGGCTACAGCAGGCACTCCATGACGTTTGCCGATGTCCTCTGCGACGGCGCGGCAGCGTTCGCCCGTGGGGTCAGTGCTGTTGACCAGCACCACAAAGGGCTTCTGTATTGCCTTCAGCTCACCGATGACACGCTCCTGCGCCTCTTCGTACTCCTCAAAGGGAATGTCGGTGATGCTGCCATCGGTGGTGATAACCAGACCAATGGTGGAATGCTCGGTGATAACCTTGCGTGTGCCCACCTCTGCTGCCAGATTGAAGGGCACATCCTCCTCAAACCAAGGGGTCTTGACCATGCGCGGCGCGCTGTCCTCGATATATCCGATGGCACTGGGCACAACGTAGCCTACGCAGTCAATCATGCGTACACGCATGGCGGCTGCTTCACCCAACACCACTTCCACAGCCTCTTCCGGAATGAATTTAGGCTCAGTGGTCATGATGGTGCGTCCGCCCGCTGACTGGGGCAGCTCATCAACCGTTCTTTCCATCTGGTACCGGCTGCTCATGTTGGGCAGCACAAGCGTTTCCATAAACCGCTTGATAAGGGTGGATTTACCCGTCCGCACAGGACCTACCACGCCAATGTAGATGTCGCCGCCTGTGCGCTGCGCAATATCGCTGTAAATGCTCGTGTTGTCTGTCTTTATCATACTCCCTGTTCACCCTTTCTCCGTTATTTTGCCGAGATCAGCAGCAGTCGGCTCTCCGAAAGCTGCTCTCCGTCAAGGTCGTTATCCTCCATGATGCACTCAACAGTGGTGTTGAACTCGCGGGCAATGCTCCACAGCTCTTCTCCGCTGTCAGCGCAGTAGATGACCAGCGCGGGACGCTCCTCGCCACTCTTCTTCCTGCTCTCGTCAGGCTTGATGGAGGTTACACAGCCAAGCTGTTCGCCGCAGTATACTGCCGCGGAATACTCCGTTTCTGCACGCATATCCACCTTTGATGCCCCGGAAAGGGTGCAGGTGCAGTTGCGCACACGGGCGTTGACCTCCATGCGGCACTCTGCGGCTTCCTCCACGCCTGCGGGCAGTGAAGCATCGCTGTCAAAGGGGCAGCTCTTTTCCAGATACTCGCAGTCACCGTCGGCAAGGCGCACAATGGCACACACCATCATGTTGCCGTTGATGGCGGCACGACCGCCCTTTGCCTCTCCGCTGACGGAAGTGACCTCGCACCATGCGTCAAGCACCTCGGAGATTTCCCTCGGGGTTTCCAGCAGACCGCCTGCCATGCAGCGTCCGCTCTGCTGACCCGCAAACTGTTCGGCTGTGATGTACTTGCGCTCAAGCTCCAGCTCGCACTCGGTGGAATAGGCATCGCGTACCACAGGAAGGGTGGTGCGGCGGTATGCCTTGATGTCTGCTTCGGCGGCGATGTCTGCCTGCAGTCTGCGGTATTCGCCGTCACTGTCGGTGCGCAGGCTGATGGTCACTGCCTTTGCCTCTGCGGCGCAGTCCAGCAAACAGCTATCGTCCACGCCTGACAGGTCGATAAACTGATTGAAGGGAATAACGTACTCCATAGACTCAGGTCTTGTGCCTGTGTCGGTGCAGTAGACCACCTCAAGCACTGCCTCTCCCTTGAGAATGAGCTTGTTGGCGATGGGCTTGCACTCGATTACGTTGATGACCGCCTCCGAACGAATTACAGAGGAAATGGGCGGCTTGCCCTGCGCCAGCTCCAGTGCCTCGCTTACAGTGAAGCTGCTCTGCGCTCTGCCGGCAAACTGGTCGGCGGCAACAGGCTGTGTGCGGGTATGCACACCTGCGCCCTCTGCACCGCTGATGACATCATACTGCTTGGACACGCTTGCCTTTACGTGCAGGGTAAATGCTCCGTGAATATCCACCCTGCGCTGACTGGAAGCGCGGCAGTTTACATAATCAACACGAACACGGGCAGACACCTTTGCGCCCTCGCCGCAGCCTGCGGCGGGAATACTTGCGGCAAAGGGCAGCTCATAGCGGCAGCAGCGCACATTCTTTCCGCAGCCCTCGCAGCCCTCCTGATAGATAACATCCAGCCGTGTAACACCCTCGATGCGGATAGCCTCACCGACACATTCCTTTACGGTAATATGAGGCAGGGCGCGGCACTTGAGTATTCTACCGATGTCGGGGCAGTAATCGGGCAGGGTAAATTCCGCATCTACCGGCTGCTCGGCTGTGGTGTCCAGCACCGTTTCACAAAGCAGCACACTGCCGCTGACAATCTTACATTCCATTGCTCTATCTCTCCTTTTCCTGTGAGTTCTGTGCAATGGATATTCACGTCCGCAGCAGATTATGAATAGCGCGGGACGGGTTGTTTATTTTTTCTGCGTTTATTTTTCTGCCTGGACGGCTCAGCGTAATAATAACAAAAGAAAAAAAGCCGCACATCATTCAGATGCACGACCTTTTGTATGCTGCAATGAACAAGGCAGTATGGTTTATAAATCCACAAGGAATATATCAGGCACTTGCTGTTTTTTCAGCTTGAACCGCTGTACTTTGTTCAGGGGATTTTCAAAGGCTGCCGCAGTGCGAATGTACCTGCCCTGCAAAATATCCTCATACAGCCTTTCGATAAACGACCGCCACTCTGCCGAGGAAGCTCCCTCTGTGCCGCCGAGCAAATAGGCATACCCATCAGCCAGATAGAATATCTCCAAAGCCAG
>SVPT01000142.1 GCA_015065695.1 Oscillospiraceae bacterium
CCGCATGGCTTTATATATGTGATTACTTGCCGAAATATCTCTTCAGCAGACCCTCGAATGCGCAACCGTGACGGGCTTCGTCCTTAGCCATCTCATGGACGGTGTCGTGGATAGCGTCCAGACCGAGCTGCTTTGCAAGGGTTGCAAGCTGCTTCTTGCCCTCGCAGGCGCCGTTCTCTGCATCAACACGGAGCTGCAGGTTGCGCTCGGTGGAATCGGTGACGACCTCACCCAGAAGCTCGGCAAACTTTGCTGCGTGCTCTGCCTCTTCCCATGCTGCCTTTTCCCAATACAGACCGATTTCGGGATAGCCTTCGCGATGGGCAACACGAGCCATTGCGAGGTACATACCAACCTCGGTGCATTCACCGGTGAAGTTCATGCGCAGACCCTCGATGATCTCCTCGGAAACGCCCTGAGCAACGCCAACTATATGCTGGTCAGCCCATGCTCTCTCGCCGGACTGCTCATTGAACTTGGAAGCGGGAGCCTTGCACTGGGGGCAGAACTCGGGGGCACTGTCGCCTTCATGGACATAACCGCAAATTGCGCATACATACTTCTTCATTGTGTTATTCTCCTTTTTAACTGTATTGTTTGTAATTCTTACTGTATCAACAGGTGCTGTGTCGAAGCCTTCTCTCTCGAAGTCGGCAGCACCGTGCTTGCAAATGGGACAGATAAAATCCGCGGGCAGCTCCTCTGCCTCGTGGAAATAGCCGCATATCTTGCAGCGGTAACCCCTCTTGGCTGTCTTCTGGGGGCGGGGCTTGATGGAAGCGTGGTAGTAGGCGTAGGTGACGGAGGCTTCCTCCGAAAGCACCTCTGCATCGGTCACATCGGCAACGAAGAGAATGTGCGTGCCCACATCAAGCTGGTCGATGACCGAGCAGGAGATATACGCATTGGTGTGTTCGGTCAGGTAGGCTGCGCCGTTTGGCGAACGCTTGGCCGCAACGCCATCGAATTTGTCGCAATCACGGCTGCTGCGGAAGCCAAAGTTCTTGAAAAGCTCAAAGGGAGCAGATTCGGTAAGCACCGAAAGATTGAAAATGCCGGTTTTGTCGATTACCTCGCAGGTGTAATTCTGCTTGTTTACTGTGACCATCACCCTGTTGGGGTTATCGGTAAGCTGCGAAGCGGTGTTGACTATACAGCCCACATCACGTCCGCCTATGACCGACGACACTACATAGAGTCCATAGCCCAGTTTGTACATTGCAAGATTGTTCATTGGTATCCTCCTTGTCCGCTGAAAATCATCAGCATATTCATATCATTACAAATATAATTCAGGATACTCTTATTCCGCGCACTGACTGCAGATGCCTACCACTGCCAGGTCATAGGACAGCACCTTCATTCCGCAGATGCTTGTCAGGTGGCTGATGAGGTCGCCTGCCTCTATATCCACCATCTCGCCGCACTGCGCGCACAGCAGATGCTCATGGGGGTGGGTGTTCTTGTCGTAGCGGTGGGGTGCGTCCGGCACAACTATGCGC
Organism: Oscillospiraceae bacterium; assembly: GCA_015065695.1. GTDB lineage: Bacteria > Bacillota > Clostridia > Oscillospirales > Acutalibacteraceae > SIG598. Next base: position 1,503 of record SVPT01000142.1, read on the forward strand.
CTTATCTCGCCGCTGTCCACCAGCAGGCCCAGATTGCGGTACACCGTACCGACAGCGATGTTGGGCATCGCCTGACGTGCCTTGGTGTAGATGGTATCGGCAGTCATATGCTCCGGCGACTGCATGATAACCTCTTTGATGATTCGCCTTTGCTCGGTCAAGCCCATGCAACCACCTCACTTTTTAATATTAGGAACAATTCCTGTTATTGAGTATATACATCGATTCTCCATTTGTCAAGAGCAATGTGATCCTTAATTCAATCTTAAGAAACAGCAGGCACACCACTACCCTATGGCAGAGGTTGGTATGACTGCTGTTTATATATTTTTTGCATAATGCCTGTACACTGCCCGAACAGCACATTTGCAAGATTTTTGTCGCTCTTGCGCACATATAACGGAATCCTGCGAATATACATATTATCAAATGCCGCTCCGTGCCCATGCCACGGCAAGGCGGAGCGTATAACGAAAGGATGATATTATGGCAGGTATACGCGGCAGTGAAGGCGGAAGCCTTCAGGAGCTGATTGACTCCTACAACTCCGAACTGATGCGCTACCACGCACAGGCGGGCAGAGAGGAACCCTCTGCGGCGGCAATGGCGGAGACCGCCCCGCCCCGCTCCACCATTGCTCTCGACAACGAAGCCCTTGCCGTACAGCAGCAGCGGCAGCAGAGCCAGCAGCGGCTTACTCAGGAGCAGCAGTGGCTGATGGAGCTGGAGGCGGGATTGCGTGAGCTGGAAGCAGGTCTGCGCGAACTGGAAGAGGGTCTGCGGGAGCTTCGGGAGGGTGAGCGGCAGCTTGCCCTTGGGCGGGAGGAATACCAGCAGTGGAATTCCCCGCAGGCAGCGGTGGCGGCTGCTGCCACTCCTATGGCAGCCCCCATGACCCCCGGTCGCTCGGACGCACCCACCGAGCAGGGCACAGGCATACCCGCGGTGGACGTGGGCGGGGGCAACGGACTTTCCAATCAGGGCGGGGCAGGTTATTTGCAGGTGTTTGCCTACACAGCGCGTCAGGCACGTCTGGAAAGAGGAGCTGACGTTACCGTCATTCGCCGTGAAAACGGCGAGGACACCCTCTATGCCGTCACCCGCACCGACAACACAGGACGCACTCCGCTGATACGTCTGCCCGCCGACAGCCGAAAGGACACTGCAACCCCTATCCCCTCCCTGTACTATGTCACCGTCACCGTTGACGGCTATGCCCCTCAGGACGATTTGCCTGTGCAGATATATCCGGACATCACAGCCACACTGCCTGTAGAGCTGATTCCTCTCTCCCAGTCGCAGCAGATGCCGAGGGGAGGTGTTCAATGATATGCAGAACAACGCACCGTCCTTGCCTCGTATTCCCGAATACATCACTGTGCATCTGGGGAGACCGGACAGTCCTGCGGAAAACGTGACCGTCAGCTTTCCCGACTATATCAAGAACGTAGCCTCCAGCGAGATATACCCAACATGGCCGACAGCGGCATTGCAGGCAAATATCTATGCCCAGACCAGCTTCGCCCTCAACCGTGTCTTTACCGAATGGTACCGCAGCAGGGGGTACGATTTTGACATAACCAACTCCACTGCCTACGACCAGAGCTTTGTGCCCGGGCGGGATATTTTCGAGCCCATCTCCCGCATTGTCGATGAGCAGTTCAACAGCTATGTGCGGCGGGGCAACCGCGTTGAGCCTCTCTTCACCGCATACTGCGACGGGCGGGAGGTGCAGTGCGACGGGCTCGAGCAATTCGGCACGGTCCCCCTTGCTGAGCAGGGTCTGTCGGCACTGGAGATTCTGCGCACCTTTTACGGAAACGATGTGAATATTGTATCCAACGTGCCTGTTGACAATGTCGGACCCTCCTACCCCGGCACACCGCTGCGGCGGGGCGACAACTCCAACGAGGTACTGCAGCTTCAGCTTCGGCTCAACCGCATCTCCCGCAACTACCCCGCAATCCCGAAGGTATTCCCTGTCAACGGACTGTACGGACAAAGCACCGAGGACGCTGTGCGTGCCTTTCAGCGCACCTTCGGTCTTTCGGAGGACGGCATTGTGGGGCAGGCAACGTGGTACCGCATCGCCTACATCTACGCAAGCGTAAAGCGGCTGTCCGAGCTTAACTCCGAGGGACTGAGTCTTGCCGACATACCCAATCAGTTTCCCGGCTCGCTGCGGCAGGGCGATTCCGGCATATATGTGCGGAAGCTGCAGTATTTCCTCGCCGTGGCGGGCGCATTCATCGAGGCGATACGACCCATCAGCATCACCGGAGCATACGACCAGCAGACCACCGATGCGGTGCGCGACCTGCAGGCATATGCGGGGCTGCAGCAGGACGGCATAACAGGAGTGCAGACATGGCGCGCGCTTTACAATATATACCTTGGCATCATCACCTCCGGTGCGGAGCTGGAGGGC
>SVPT01000143.1 GCA_015065695.1 Oscillospiraceae bacterium
CGTTAGGTCAGCGGCAGTATCTTCATCGCCGGTGCGTCTGTAACAATATGAGAATATATTGCGATAATACTTATTAACGAGCTGCTCAAATGCAGCTTTGTCGCCGTTCTTTATCCGGCGAATCAGTTTGTTATCTTCCGTTTCTGCCGCCTCCTTTCAAAGGACTTTACACATATATTAACGAATGAAGGGTAAAAAAGATTTAATAAACTTGAAATTTATTATAGAAAATATAGAAGCAGCAAATTCGGCTGATTTCAATCTAAAATCTTACTTTCAGGTTAGGTTGAAAGTATCTTTATACCTTATGAAATAAAAGGTTTTTCGCAAAATTTAAGGGACAAGGATTTAAAAATCCTTGTCCCTTAACTCTGTATGAGTTTTCAATTTACTGCTTGAAAGAAACAACAAATCCGAACCCATCGCCAATCGGTACAGGGTTCGGATTTGTCGTGTTTGGTGCCGGTGACCGGGGTCGAACCGGTACGCTGTTGCCAGCACGGGATTTTAAGTCCCGGGTGTCTGCCTATTCCACCACACCGGCAGATGGGCTGTCCTGTGCGTTCACAGCAGAACAACCAAAGAATATTATATCAAAACGGATAAGGAAAATCAATCAAAATACATGGTCACGGGTAAATATTTCCCAGCGGGGGTTGCCGTCTGCCGCCATGAAGTAATACTTGCGCACGATAGAGCCGTCCGCGGCGGCGTCTGCCTCTACGTCAAGATAGTAGGCAATGCCGTTGAGGGAAACCTTGTTCCAGTAGTGGCGCACGTCACGCTCAAATTCGGTGTCACGGTTGAGGATAAAGCTGCCCTCGATGACGCTGCTGCGGTAGCCCGCAGCCTCGCACAGTGCGCTGAGCAGTGCGGCGTAGTGCTGGCTGGTGCCAGACTTGTGCTCAAGACAGTCCTTGATGAGCGAAACCTGATCCTCGCCGCTGGGGACGTATTCGCTGTAGGTCAGATGCTTGCCCACATAGTCGTAAAGTGCCTCCAGCTTCTCAAAGTCGGACATGGACTCGTTGATGACCGCCTTGACAATGTCGATGAGTGCCGCGTTGACCTCCACGTCGTCGGTGTAGGCGGGGCTGCCGGCGGTGTTGCCGATGCTGTTCGGTGCGGTAAAGGAGAGCAGATTACCCTCTTCGTCGCGGTCGTACTTCTGCGCCTGCTTTGCCGAGGCGGCAACCGCGTCCGCGCTTACCCGCTCCGCGTTGGTCAGGTCGAAGTCAGCGTAGTAACGCTCGTCAAGGAAGATTTCCTGTATCGGCTCCACCTGCGCCGCCTTGCGGTCGCGGATAAAGTCGATGGTGAAGATGACAAGGGCGATGAATGCGACGATGATGACCAGCACAGTGATGACCGATTTGATGATGTCGCCGATGGTCATGTAGCGCAGGTCGGAGATGGTCTGGTCGGCAAGGACGGAGAAGAGGGAGGACTTGCCGGGAATGGGAATCATTCGCCATGGGTCGATGTCTGCCATCTTGATGATGCTGTTCCACAGGTCTTCCTTCTTGGATTCACTCAGGCGGGAGGAGGTGGTGACAACGGCATTGTCCTCCAGCAACTCAAGCTGCTGGGAGCGCAGCAGGGCACGGAAAGCCTTCTGTACGCACTCGTTCTGCCATGAGTCAACCGACTTGGAATTGCGCAGCTCGGCAATATGCTCATACATATATATAAACGCATCGCGCATGATGATGTCGGCATCGCGCTGGTTGCGGCAGGCTTCGTAGGAATAGTAGTAGATTATGTGACAGGTGCGGTCATAAAGCTGCAGGAAGTTCTCCCGCTTGCTCTTTCGACTGCTCTTATCTTTTGTAAAGTATTTGGTGGTATTGTAGCTTGACATCGCTTCACAACCTGTTACAATTGATTTGTGCGCAAGCACGAAGGAGTTCAATGAATAAAACGGAGAAACGGGGGGCGATTCATTTGGACGTAAACGCAATGAGCCGCAAGGCTCTGCTGCTGATGGTGCTGCTTTTGCCGCCCATCGGTACCTTTCTGCTGTGGCAGAGGAATGATGTGCCCCGGTGGAGCAAGGTGTGTGCCCTGCTGTATACAGCGGCAGTGATCCTGTTTCTGCTGACATGGCGTGCGCCCGCCTGCGGCACAGAGATAGTGGCACAGCCATGGAGTGAATACGGAACAGTCAGCGCGGCATCGCTAAACGGTGCCGCGTTGACTGCTTTTTTATGCTGTGATTTTTTATGCTGTGAATTGCATTACTTGAAGTAGCGTACGCCCGACTCGAACAGACGCTGATCCTTGTTGCCGGAGATGTTCTTGATGATGTTGGAGCCCATGCGCTCGGAGTGACCCATCTTGCCGAATACTCTGCCGTCGGGAGAGGTGATGCCCTCGATGGCGAATGCGGAGCCGTTGGGGTTCCACAGAATGTCATCGGAGGGGTTGCCGTCAAGGTCGCAGTAGCTGGTTGCTATCTGACCGTTGCGGGAAAGCTGCTCCAGTGTCTCAGCGTTGGCAACAAAGCGACCCTCGCCGTGGGATACGGGAATGGTGAATACGTCACCGGCCTCGCACAGGGACAGCCACGGGGACTTGACCGAGGAGATGCGGGTGTATACGGTGCGGGAGACGTGGCGGCCGAGGGTGTTGAAGGTGAGGGTGGGGGCGTCCTCGGTCAGGTCGCAGATGCGTCCGGTGGGCACAAGACCCAGCTTGATAAGTGCCTGGAAGCCGTTGCAGATACCCAGCATCAGACCGTCGCGGTTATCCAGCAGGTCGGTGACAGCCTCCGCGATGCGGGGGTTGCGCAGGGTGGTGGCGATAAACTTGCCGGAGCCGTCGGGCTCGTCGCCGCCGGAGAAGCCGCCGGGCAGCATGATTATCTGGCTTTCGGAGATGAGCTCGGCCATAGTGTCGATGGACTGCTCGATGGCAGCGGGAGTCAGGTTGCGCAGTACCATCACGCGCACGTCCGCGCCTGCCAGCTCAAAGGCCTTGGCGGAGTCGTTCTCGCAGTTGGTGCCGGGGAATGCGGGGATAAATACACGGGGCTTGGCAATGCCGTTTGTAAGTATGCTGGGATAGGCGGCACGCTCGGTGTAGAGGGGAGTTTCGCCCATGACAACCTCTGCCTTGGGGTCGTTGGGGAAGATGTCCTCCAGAGGAGCAAGCCATGTGTTCTTCAGCTCGTCAACGGACAGCTCCGCGCCGTTTACACTGAAGAGGCCGCTGTCGTTGGTGGTACCCAGTTCAATGCACTCAACGCCTGCGGGAATGACCGCGTCGGAAGCCAGTTCAAGAACCAGTGCGCCGGTCTGGGGGGCGAAGAGCAGCTGGCGGGAAAGCTCGCCTGCGGCAGCAAAGCCCAGTCCGTTGCCGAAGCACATACGGCACAGTGCGGCAGCCGCACCGCCCTCGCGGACGGAAGAGGCGGCGGAAATCATGCCGTTGCAGGACAGCTCGTAGACAGCCTTGTACATGGCGGAAAGCTTGTCCCAGTCGGGCAGCAGGGTTTCGTTGTTCTGGGGGATGGGCAGCATTACAACGCGGGAGCCGCTCTGCTTGAAGGCGGCGGAAACGGTGCGCTGTGCGCTGGTCATTGCAAGGGCAAAGCTGACCAGTGTGGGGGGGACATCAATATCGTTAAAGGAGCCGGACATGGAGTCCTTGCCGCCGATGGAGGGAACGCCCAGCTTGATCTGTGCGGTCATTGCGCCCAGCAGAGCGGCGGCGGGCTTGCCCCAGCGGACGGGGTCAGAGCCCAGCTTCTCGAAGTATTCCTGGAAGGTAAGACGTGCGGAAAGGGCATCTGCGCCGACGGCAGCCAGCTTGGAGAGCGATTCCACTACGGAATATGCCGCGCCGTGGAAGGGGCTGATGCGCATATGTGCGGTGTTGATGCCGAAGCTCATGGCGGTGGCGGTGTCGGTCCTGGCTGCGCCTACG
>SVPT01000144.1 GCA_015065695.1 Oscillospiraceae bacterium
GCCACAGCGAGGTTGTGCGCCGCGTAAAGAGCCAGTGGATGCTCAAGATTACCGAATACGCACAGCGTCTTATTGACGACCTTGACGGTCTGGACTACATAGAGCGCGTTAAGACACAGCAGAAGAACTGGATCGGTCGTTCCACCGGCGCAGAGGTCAACTTCGATACCACCCTCGGCGATACCCTGACCGTATACACCACCCGTCCCGATACCCTTTTCGGTGCTACCTACATGGTCATCAGTCCCGAGCATCCCATTCTGGAGCAGTGGGCAGACAAGCTGACCAACATGGACGCCGTCCGTGCCTATCAGGCAGAGGCTGCAAGAAAGTCCGACTTTGAGCGCACCGAGCTGGTCAAGGAAAAGACCGGTGTCCGTCTGGAGGGCGTTGAGGCTGTCAACCCCGTCAACGGCAAGCAGATTCCCATCTTCATCTCCGACTACGTTCTCATTTCCTACGGCACAGGCGCCATCATGGCTGTGCCTGCCCACGATACCCGTGACTGGGCATTCGCCAGAGCCTTCGACCTGCCCATCATCGAGGTTGTCAAGGGCGGCGACGTTGAGAAGGAAGCCTTTACCGACTGCGAGACCGGCATCATGGTCAACAGCGGTTTCCTCGATGGTCTGTCTGTAGAGGAAGCAAAGGTCAAGATTACCGAATACCTCACCGAGCAGGGCAGAGGTCACGGCAAGGTCAACTACAAGCTGCGTGACTGGGTATTCTCCCGCCAGAGATACTGGGGCGAGCCCATTCCGCTGGTCTGGTGCGACCACTGCAACGAGTGGGTGCCCGTTCCCGAGGATCAGCTTCCCCTGACCCTCCCCGATGTGGACAGCTACGAGCCCACAGACAACGGCGAATCTCCCCTCGCAAACATCACCGAATGGGTCAACACCACCTGCCCCAAGTGCGGTGGTCCTGCACGCCGCGAGACCGACACCATGCCCCAGTGGGCAGGCTCTTCCTGGTACTTCCTCCGCTACTGCGATCCCGGCAACAACGATGCCCTCGCCTCCAAGGAAGCACTGGATTACTGGACTCCCATCGACTGGTACAACGGCGGTATGGAGCATACCACTCTGCATCTGCTCTACAGCCGCTTCTGGCATAAGTTCCTCTATGACTGCGGCATCGTGCCCACTCCGGAGCCCTACACCAAGCGCACCAGCCACGGCATGATTCTCGGACTCAATCCCCACAGCTATGAAAACCTGCCCGCCGACCAGCAGAAGAAGCTGCTTGAGGAGCATGGCAGCGAGGCTGAGGTCCGCAAGTATCTCGTCAAGCAGTACGGCGAGATGGCTGACCACCCCATCGTCAAGATGAGCAAGTCCCTCGGCAACGTGGTCAATCCTGACGAGGTTGTAAATAAGTACGGCGCCGACACCATGCGTCTGTACGAGATGTTCATCGGCGACTTCGAGAAGGCTGCTCCCTGGCAGGAAAGCTCTGTGCGCGGCTGCAAGCGTTTCCTCGACCGCTCCTGGGCTCTGTTTGAGAAGATGCAGAAGGGCGAAATCCGCACCGAGATGATGTCCAAGCTGCACAAGACCATTCGCAAGGTCACCGACGACATAGAGAACCTCAAGTTCAACACTGCCATCGCCGCACTGATGGCACTGCTCAACGAACTCGAGGGCGCCGGCTTCGTCACCTCTGAGGAATACAGAATCTACCTGATGCTGCTCAATCCCTTTGCGCCGCACATCACCGAAGAGCTGTGGGAGAGCTGTGGCTTTGATGGCATGATCTGCGAGCAGAGCTGGCCCAAGTACGACGAGAGCAAGTGCGTTGACGCCACCGTCGAGATCGCCGTACAGATCTGCGGCAAGATCCGCGCCCGCATCACGGTAGAAAACGGCATCTCCTCCGAGGACGCTATCGCCGCCGCAAAGGCAGAGCCCACTGTCGCTGCTCTGCTGGAGGGCAAGCAGATTATCAAGGAGCTGTATGTACCCGGTCGTCTGGTCAATATTGTCGCAAAATAAATAATTACTTTACGCAAAACAGCAAACATAAATCTTGACATTACACAAAATATCGTGTATAATAAGTCATAATCGTAATATGGTTATCAATGGCAGCGATTCTTCTCGAATCTTGCCTCTGTGACCGGTTCGATTTTACTCTAACATTCGGAGGGAGGGATATTTAGATGTCGTCAGAGATCAGAGTCAAGGATAATGAATCTCTCGAAAGCGCACTTCGTCGTTTCAAGAAGTCTTGCGCCCGCTCCGGTGTTATCCAGGAGGTTCGCAAAAGAGAGGCTTACGAGAAGCCCTCTGTTCGCCGCAAGAAGAAGTCCGAAGCTGCTCGTAAGCGCAAGTTCAAGTAATTGACCTTGTGTGAGCGCGGCAAAGAGATTTGTTCGCGGTAAACCAAAAGCTGCAGAGACCTCACCAACCTCTAAAGCAACAGATTTAGCGGGTACTCCATAACAGGGGTGCCCGCTTTTTGTTTTTGGTGCCCGCTTTTTGTTTTAAGGCGCCCGCTTTTTGCGTTTGGTGCCTGATTTTTACATACTTGGGAACGATATATCTGACCACACAGACAGGAGAGCGATACCTATGACAGAAATATATCTTATGCGCCATGCCCAGCCCGACTGGAGCGTGCATGACGAATACAGCCGCCCGCTGACAGAAAGGGGCAGGGCGGACCGTGACCGCGCCTATGCGTACCTTGAGGATAAGGGAATCGAAGTGGTGGTGTCGTCGCCCTATCTGCGTGCAATGGACACCGTTGCGCCCTTTGCGGCAGCAAGAGGCATAAAGGTGGAGAAGTCCATTGATATGCGTGAGCGCAGGGTGGACAGCCTTTGGTTGACCGAAGAGGAGATGAATCGCTTTATCCGTGCCCAGTGGGACGACCACGAACATCGCCTGACCGACGGCGAATCGCTGCGGGAGGCTCAGGAGCGGTGCATTGCCGCCCTGAAGGATATTCTGCACCGCCACGCCAACAAAAAGGTGCTGATTGGCGGTCATGGCACAGCCTTCAGCACCATTCTCAATTACTACTGCCCTGAGTTTGGCTACGTCCAGCACCAGCATATCCTGAAGTTTTTGCCCTTTGTTGTCCGCATGAAGTTCTTTGAGGAAGAGCTGCTGGAGCTGGAAATCATTGACCCGCTTGCCTATTCGGAAGAGCCGACTGCGCCCGAAACAGGTGTAAACCGACTGACACTGGTAGAGCCCAAGCTGCACGATGAGCCGCTGCTCATGGATTATCGTCAGGAGTTTATGGACTGGGAGGAGTACGCCTTTGGAGCGTGCCAGCTTTGCCGCTTTTCAAGCTATGCACGCTGGCGGGAGATGTACGAGGAGAGCATGGGCGGCAATGCAGCGGAGATGTACATGGGCATACGCCGCGAGGACGGCACACTGGTCGGTACAGTAACCATTCGCCGCACCATTGATGAAAAGGATACCACTGCGGCGGGTAACATAAGCATGAGCGTGCGCAGGAGCGAACGCGGCAAGGGGCATGGCACTGAGCTGCTTTCCCTTGCGCTGGAACGCTGCCGTAAGCTTGGAATGCAGCGCGTGCTGCTTACCTGCGATATTGAAAATGCCGCCGCAAAAGGCACAATCAAAGCCTGCGGTGGTATGCTGCACAGCATGATTATCATGCCCGTAAGCAGCAGATACCCCGGAGGTCTGGTGTGCAGATACACCATAGACCTGTAGTAAAAATGCGAATAATAAAATGGCGCGGACTCCTTTCCCGGGAGCCGCGCCATTGTTTGTTGTGTGCGGTTATTTTTTCCAGATGTCGAGGAAGCCGCCGTCGTTGTCGCCTGCAGGGGGCTGAGTGGGGGCGGGGGCTGCCGTGGTAGTGGCCGCAGTGGTGGGGGCAGCGGTTTTCTTGGTGGTGGTGGCAGCAGG
>SVPT01000017.1 GCA_015065695.1 Oscillospiraceae bacterium
GAACCAATGCAGCGGTAGATGTCGTAGATGGCTGCCTTGTCCACCTCAGAGCCGCTTCCGGCTTCCGACAGTACCGAGGCGGTATTGCTGGTTACGCGGGCGATGGTATAAGCCTCTGTGACCGCTCCTGCCTCAGCCTTTGCGCCGGGCAGCACCCACACAAAGGCAGTAAGCAGCACGACTGCGGCAAGCAGCATACCCAATGCTTTCTGTGTCATCTTCATGGATAGTAACCCCCATCAGGATTTTTTCGGGATATTGCAAAAAGAGAAATTTCTCCCCGCTTTTTCCCAATATCAAAATTACTATAGCATACCGGCGTTTATATTTCAAGTAATTACTAATCTATTAATATAGAATTTTGTTAATTAAATTTACAATTCATTGCATCAATGTTATTTTCTATCTTTTTCATTGCACTTTTATGGCTGCTTTTTTGCAGAAATATTACATTTTTGCTCTTTTAATTGACAACGCACTGTGATATAATATAATAATACAGATGTTATAATGGAGCTGATACTGTGGGCATACTTATCGCAATTGAAGGACTTGACGGCTGCGGCAAGAATACGCAGGCTGAACGGCTTGCGGAAAGGCTTTGTGCCGCGGGAAAAAACGCCCGCTGCATCTCCTTCCCCGATTATGACTGTCCCTCCTCTGCGCCCGTGCGCATGTATCTGGGCGGTGAGCTGGGCGGCTCTCCCGACGATGTCAATGCCTATGCCGCCTCCAGCTTTTTTGCAGTGGACCGGGTCATAAGCTACAAGCGTGACTGGGAGCGATTCTATAACGATGGCGGCATCGTCATCGCCAACCGCTACACCACCTCCAACGCGCCCCACCAGATGTCCAAGCTGCCTCCCGAGCAGTGGGACGAATTTCTCGCATGGCTCTTCGACTACGAATACCGTCTGCTGGGAATGCCCGAGCCGAACACCGTCATAATGCTCACCATGCCCCGCGAGATTTCCAAAAGGCTGCTTTCCGAGCGGTACAAGGGCGACCCCGACAAAGAGGATATACACGAGCGGGCATCGGAATATATGCTGCGCTGCGCCGAATGTGCAGAGTACGTTTCCCAGCGGTATGGCTGGCAGGTCATAGACTGCGCGCCGCAGGGCGAGCTGCTCTCCGTGGAGACCATCTCCGACATGATTTGCGATACCCTGCAGCGGCTCGGTATCATTGATTCAGCCATCAACTGAAATACTCACGCGGCACTGCCCGCCAAGGAATAATAAAAACACTCAGGAAGGTTTTTATGCTGGAATTTCATAAACCGACAATGGAGGACAAAAAGTGGATAGATGATGTGCTTGCCTCCTCCCGGCACAAAGGGGATATATACACCTTCGCACAGCTTTTGCTCTGGTCCCCCCATTATGGCACCGCAATCTGCCGCCACGAGGACGCGCTGCTTATCACAAGCGGACATTCCGGAGAATACTGCATCTACCCCGCCGGCAGCTACGACATACGCAAGGTCATGGAGCTGATGAAGCAGCACTTTGACAGCCGTGGGCTGCCGTTGGTCATCGTTGCGGCGGAGGAATGGCAGCGTGATGAGCTGATGGAAGCCTTCCCCGACCGCTTTGTCGCTGAGGAATCCAGAGACGACTTCGACTACATCTACAACGCTGAGGATCTGATAAACCTTGCGGGAAAGAAATACCACGGCAAGCGAAACCACATCTCCAAATTCACCCGTGCCCACCCCGACTGGCGTTTTGAAGAGGTCACCGACGAAACCTGCGAGGAATGCATCGCCATGGCAGCCCGGTGGCGTGAGATGAACGATGACGGCGAGGACAGCGGTCTTTCCGACGAGTTCAACGCCATATCTCTTGCTCTGCGCAGCCGCCGAGAGCTGGGACTTTCCTGCGGACTTATCCGCTGCGACGGACAGGTGGTTGCCCTCTCCATCGGTGAACCGCTCAATGCCGACACCTTTATCGTGCATTTTGAGAAGGCACTGCCCGAATATATCGAGGCATACACCGTTATCAACAAGGAGTTTGCCGCCCGCTTTGCGGCAGGCTTCCGATACATCAACCGTGAGGAGGACCTGGGCATCGAGGGTCTCCGCCGTGCCAAGCTATCCTATTACCCCGAAATACTTCTGAAAAAATATATCATCACGGAAAGACAGTGAGGTGAGCCGCCTTGATAACCCTTGCAAAGGACGGTATGCGCACCGACCTTGAGCGCATATGGCGGCTGTGCTTCAATGACCCGCCCGAATACGTCAAGTATTTCTTCGATTTCAGATACAATCCCAACTCCTGTGTCGTATATGTTGACGAGAGCATCGGCCGCCCTGTCGCCATGCTGCATCTGCTTGATGCCAGCCTGACCGAGGACAGTGAGATTGTTCCCATTCAGTACATCTACGCCGCTGCCACCCGCCCCGACTATCAGGGCAGGGGCATCATGCGGCAGCTTCTGGAATTTGCAAGACAGTACACCCTCTACCGCCGCCAGAAGTACATTGTACTGCTTCCCGGCAGCAAGGAGCTTTATAAATTCTACGAGGACAAGGGCTACCACCGCTGTTTCCGCATACGCAAGGTGTTCATGACGAGGCAGGAGCTTACCTCCCTTGCAGGGCAGCCCAAGGAAGATACCGACAGCCTTTACCGTGAGAAGAATGCCGCCACCAGACTCAACCTGAGCGACATTCACGCCATACGCAGAGATGTGCTTGCCGACCGCGAGGGCTTTGTCACATGGGATTTTCCTGCGGTCAGGTATGCAGCGGACGTACACCGTCAGTTCGGAGGCACCATCATCACCTCCACCAACGGCTACGAGGCGGGCTATGCCTTCTGCCGCCCTGAGGAGAACGACACCCTGCTGGTGTCCGAGCTGATTACCGTCGGAAGCTGTCAGCGTGATTTTGTCCGTCTGATACTGGATTCCACCACCCAACAGAATTTTGAATTTCATGTGCCGGTTTATGATGAGCTGTTCGCCCCCTTTGGCGAGGTGTGCGACTACGGCATGATCTGCGCGGTCAATCAGCGCAAGCCCATCAATCTGCTCACCCTCACCGGCAGCCACCAGCCCTACCTCGGTCTGGCTCTCGACTGAGCCGTACTGACTGATAATATAGACCAAATAAACAACCAACGAAAGGAACACACATTATGATTTATCTGTTTCTTGCCGATGGCTTTGAGGAAATGGAAGCCATCGTTCCGCTGGATGTTCTCCGCCGCGCCGGTCTGCAGGTCACTACCGTCGGCGTAACGGGCAAGACGGTGCGTGGCTCCCACGACATCACAGTCACCGCCGATACCACCGACGTCAAGCTCACCACCGAGCTTGATATGATTGTCCTCCCCGGCGGCACAAGGGGCGTTGAGAATCTTCGCCGCTCCGGTCTTGTGCAGCACGCAATAGAGTTTGCCGCCCACAGAAAGATAAAGATTGCCGCCATCTGCGCAGCGCCTACCCTGCTTGCCGAGCGCGGTCTGCTGGAGGGAGTGGAGGCAACCTGCTTCCCCGACCTGTCCGACCGTATGCACGGCGCGGTTTACACCGGCGCGGACGTGTGCGTCAGCGGCAACTTCATCACCGCCAAGAGCGCAGGTCATTCCAAGGCTTTCGGTCTTAAGCTGGTGGAGGTTTTGCAGGACGCTCAGTCGGCAGAAGAAACCGCCCGCTCCCTTGACCAGAATGGCTGACATCTCACAGCAGAAAAAGCTGCTTCGGCAGCGTTTTCTTGCACAGCGCCGCGCCCTCCCCGCCGAGGAAAGGCAGCGCCGCTGCTCACTTATCACCGAGAATCTTATCGGCAGTGATATATACAGGCAGTGCGGCACACTGTTGCTGTACATATCGACACCGCTTGAGATAGACACCTTTTCCATTCTCCATAAGGCACAGAAGGACGGCAAGCGGATTGCCTGCCCGCGCTGCATCAGCGCAGACGGGCTGATGACCTTCCACGTCATTGATTCGCCCGAGCAGCTTCAGACAGGCAGCTACGGCATCATGGAGCCGCCCGAAAGCCTCCCGCAGGCAGAAAACACCGCCGATGCGCTGTGCATACTGCCCGCCCTCGCCTGTGACCGCATCGGCTTGCGCTTAGGCTACGGCAAGGGCTATTACGACCGCTTCCTCGCGGGCTTCTGCGGCGTTTCCGCTGTGCTTTGCTACGGCGATGCGCTTCTGGACAGCCTGCCCCACGACCGATACGACCGACACGCTGACTGGCTGGTCAACGAACATGGCATCTTCCCCTGCCCCGTCAACGTAACGGAAGTTTAACGTACATCACACCGTCTGCGCCGCCCTGTGCGAGGGCTGACGCAGCTCAGCAACAGATATAATTCCAAGGAAAGGATTTCCCGCCAATCGCACAGCGGCGGGATGACGGCATTGCGAAAAATGAGTAATGAACGCAGACCATACGACGGCCGCGGTGATGGACGCAGACCATACGACGGCCGCGATGATGGGCGCAGACCATACGGCGGTGAAGAGCGTGACATGGTCCCCCAGAAGAAATTCACCGTCCATATTTCCGACGAGGACTATGAGGGCGAAAGCAGCAACCGCCGCCGCACCCCCGCACGTCAGAGCGGACACGGTGCATATCAGCCCCAGCGTGTCCGTCCCGATGACCGCCGCAGAAGAGAAGAGGACAACCGCATCACCCGCAGTGATGTGCCCATCTCCCGCACAAGGGTCATCACCTCCCGCAGCGGTGACCGCTACGAGATTTCCGAGGAGAGCAACCTGCCGCCCCATCTGATGAAGAAAACCAACCGCAACCAGAAGAGCCGCGGCTGCTTTGTGGCAGTGGTCTACGCAGCGATAATCTGCTCCATCTCCGCGCTGCTGGCTTTCTATGTGGTTGTCGGCATCAACGATATGTTCGGTCTTGTAAAGGACCAGATGGAGATTGTCGTGTCCGTCCCCGACAATGCCGACCTTGATACAGTTGTCAAGCTGCTGGACGAAAACGGCGTTGTTGACTATCCCTTCTTCTTCAAGCTGTACGCACAGCTTACCAACGACAGGGATTTCAAGCGCGGCGAGTTCACCCTCAACCGCAAGTCTGACTACGACATGATTATCCGCAAGCTGACCCGTCCCGCAACGGCTGACAAGAGCGTTGTAACGGTCACCATACCGGAGGGCTATAACATCGAGCAGATTGCCGAAACTCTCGAATACAACCTTGTGTGCGAGAAGGAGGCTTTCTACAAGACCATCGAAACCTACGAATTCTCCCACAGCTTCTACAGCAAGATTCCCAACAACAACGAGAAGCGCATCTACCGTCTTGAGGGCTACCTCTTCCCCGACACCTACGACTTCTATATGTGGGAGGGCTCTGTTGCCGCCGTCAACAAGATGCTCAACGGCTTCAACAGCCGCGTTATTGAGAACAAGGACGTTGATTTCTGGAACAAGGCCAACGCACAGAAGATGGGCATGGACCAGATAATCATTCTCGCCTCGGTCATCGAGCGTGAAACCGCCGACCCCGAGGAGATGAAGAACGTCGCATCGGTATTCTACAACCGTCTGCGCAACAAGAGCTACGAGGGCATTGGCGGCAAGCTGCAGTCCGATGCCACCCGCTGGTACCCCTTCCCCACCTCCAAGGCTATCAAGGAGAGCGACCTGACCGACGAGCAGAAAGCCAACTGGGTCAGCGACTACGACACCTACAACCTTTCCGGTCTGCCCCCAGGACCTATCTGCTGCCCCGGTCTCAACGCCATCAACGCGGCACTCAACCCCAACAAGACCGATTACTTCTATTTCTACACCGCTCCCGATAAGACCCATTACTATGCCCGCACCAACGCTGAACACGAGGTTAACGTAAACAGCCACAGATGATGAATATGCCTGAACTGCTTGCTCCCGCCGGCAGCATGGAAAGCCTGCGCTACGCACTGATGTACGGTGCAGACGCGGTTTACCTTGCCGGACGGAGCTATGGAATGCGGGCAGGCGCGAATAACTTTGATGAGAATGAACTGGTCTCCGCTGCGGGACTGGTTCATTCCTTCGGTAAGCGCCTTTATCTTGCCTGCAACATCGTCCCCCGCTGCCATGAGATGGACGGACTTGCCCAATGGCTTGCCTTTGCCGCCTCTGCGGGTGTGGACGCATTCATTATCAGCGACCTCGGAGTCATGCGCACCGCACAGCGCGTTGCCCCCAACGTGCCTGTGCACATCTCCACACAGACAGGCGTTGCCAACCACGAAACGGCAACCATGCTCCATGAGCTGGGAGCCACCCGTGTGGTACTCGCCCGAGAGCTGCCCCTCTCCGAAATAGCCGAGCTTCGCGCAAAGACCCCCTCCTCTCTGGAGATAGAGGCCTTTGTCCACGGCTCCATGTGCGTTTCCTTTTCCGGACGCTGCCTTATCTCCAACTACCTCACAGGGCGCGATGCCAACAGAGGACAGTGCGCGCAGCCCTGCCGCTGGAAGTACGCTCTGGTGGAGGAAACCCGTCCCGGTCAGTATATGCCGGTGATGGAGGACGAGCGGGGCACTCACATACTCAATTCCCGTGATATGTGCATGATAGACCACATTCCCGAGCTGCTCGACGCAGGCATCACCAGCCTGAAGATTGAGGGGCGCGCCAAGTCCTCCTACTATACGGGAGTGACCGTCAACGCCTACCGCTGTGTGCTTGACCACCTTGCGGCCAATGGCATGGACGCACCTGTGCCGCAATGGATGACCGAAGAGGTTTGCAAGGTCAGCCACAGGGAGTATTCCACAGGCTTCTACTTTGGCGATGAGCCCGGTCAGGTGTACGACAACGGCGGCTATGTCCGTGAATATGAGGTGGCTGCGGTTGTAGAAAGCTGTGATGGCACCACCATGACGGTGTCCCAGCGCAACCGCTTCTGCACAGGAGACCTTCTGGAGGCAGTCGTACCCGGTCGCCAGCCGGTGGAAATCGCCGTAACAGGTATGGTAAACGCAGAGGGCGAGGCAATTGATGCCGCCCCCCACCCCATGATGACCGTAAAGCTCCCCTGCACAGAGAGCTTTGAGGCGGGAGTATTCCTCCGCCGCAGGAAATAATTACAGCCCGGCACAAATATAAACACCCTCCGCGGGAATAATAGCGGAGGGTGTTTTTCTTGCGCAATTTTCCAAAACCAACGCATCTGTCGGGAGGTACACATGAGAAAGAGAATGCACATAACCTTTGTGGTAATGCTGCTGCTGACATCGGTGGTTATGGTGCGGCTGCTTACCCTTTCGCTGGACGTCCAGTACACCGCCGCTGCCCATTCCCAAAGCACATACCGCCTTGAGCTTTCTCGCACACGCGGGCGCATTTATGATGCACAGCTTCGCCCCCTTGCAGGTGGGCGTGTGCGCTACAAGGCGGCCATCGCCCCCTCAGAGGAGTGCCGCAGCCACCTTGCAGGCGTAATGGAACCGAAGCAGTATGCTGCCATCTCGGAAAACCTGCGCCGCCGCAGCCCCTTTGTGTGCGTTGTCAGCAGCGGCGACATTGAAGGCAGCGGTGTTTCGGTGTTCCGCACAGAAACACGCTACAGCGCAAACACTGTTGCAGAGCATACCATCGGCTATCTGAACGGCAGCGGCGAGGGTGCTTCGGGTATCGAGCGTGTGTATGACAGCTACCTTGCCGGCGCAGAGGGTGCGCTCACCCTCTCCTATGAGATAACCGCCGCAGGGGGCAGTCTGGCAGGAGTAAAGCCTACAGTCACCGACACCACTGCCAACTCCCGCGCAGGGGTTGTGCTGACGCTGGACACCGACATTCAGCTTCTCGCGGAGGAGGCGGCAAAGCAGCTTCCCCGCGGTGCGGTGGTGGTAATGGAGCTGCCGGACTGCAAGCTGCGTGCCGTTGTAAGCACCCCCTCCATAGAATGCGACAGCATCGGCACATATCTTGAAAGAGAGGACGCGCCGCTGCTCAACCGCGCCATTTCCGCCTACGACATCGGCTCGGTGTTCAAGCTGACTGTTGCCGCCGCAGCGCTGGAAACGGGACTTGACCCAACATCGGTATACTGCTGTGAGGGTTACACCGACATCGGGGAAAACCGCTTTCACTGCAGCAACAGGGAGGGTCACGGTGATGTGGATATGTACAGCGCCATCGCCTGCTCCTGCAACACCTACTTCATCGACCTTGCCCGCCAGATAGGCGGCGAGCGCATACTGGAATACGCACGCAGGCTGGGGCTTGGGCAGAGCATCTCACTGTGTGACGGTTACGACACTGCCGCGGGCTGTCTGCCTGAGCCAAAGACCCTCGACCGCCCTGCCGCCCTTGCCAACCTTGCATTCGGTCAGGGCGAGCTGCTTTCCACGCCCATGCACATGGCGGCACTCACAGCCGCAATTGCCAACGGCGGCATATACAGAAAGCCCTCCATTCTGGTGGGTCTTGTCAATGCGGAGGGCGAATATATCCAAAAGACAGAAACTCCGCAAGGGAAAGAAATACTCTCTCAGGAGACCTGCAGGGTGCTTACCCTTGCCATGCGCAAGGCTGTTACCGAAGGTACTGCCTCAGGCGGCGAGGGCGAGCGGGTGCAGTGCGCCGCGAAAACAGGCACCGCTCAGACCGGCATAGTCGAAAACGGACATAAGGTACTGCAGGCATGGTACGCAGGCTTTTTCCCCTATGACGACCCACGCTACGTTTGCGTTGTACTTGCGGAGGACGGAAAATCGGGCGGCTCTTCTGCCGCGCCTGTGTTCAAGCACATTGCCGACGGACTGGAGCGGCGGTGTCAGTAATAAGCGTCCGCAAATATAAACCCGCACAGCGCGGTAACCACCTCCGCCAAGGCATCATAATATGTACCAGAACGACAAAGGAGGCGTGGCTGTGGATATAGGAACTATCGCTGTAATCGGCGGCGACGAGAGATTTGCTATACTTGCTTCATTGCTGGCTCAGGACGGACACACTGTGTTTGGAGCCGGATTCGATATAAAACCCGAGCTGGCGGACGGCGTGGTGCTTACCGACCCGCTGACCGCTGCGCTCATGGCACAGTCTGTTATACTGCCGTTACCCCCAACTTCGGACGGCATAAAGCTTTCTGCTCCGCTTTCATATGAAGATGTGCCTCTGGACGAGCGGCTGTGTCTTGCGCTGGAGCGGTCGAGGGTATATTGCGGTATGCCGCACCGACTTGCGGCAGTATCGGAGCGTTACGGTAAGCTGCAGTGCAGAGACTACTCCACGCAGGAGAGCTTCCTGCTGCTCAACGCACAGCTTACTGTGGAGGCAGCACTTATGCTCGCCATCAAGCATCTGCCTGTTTCCCTCTTTGGCACCCGCTGCCTTGTGACAGGCTACGGCAGGATAGGCAGGGCTATGGCACTGGCACTCCGCTCTTTGGGCGCAGAGGTGACAATTGCCGCACGGCGTGAGGAACACTTCGCACACGCAAAGACACTGGGACTGGGCTGCTGTACATATGCCGCCCTGCCCGCCTGCGTGGAGCAGTATCGGCTTGTGGTAAACTGTGCAGATGCATTGGTACTCAGCAGTGATGTGATTGCCGCAATGGACAGCGACGCACTTATCATCGACCTTGCCTCGCTGCCGGGCGGCACCGACTTTGCCTTTGTGCGGGAGCGGGGAATCACTGCGCTGCACGCTCTCGGACTTCCCGGAAAATACGCGCCTCTTTCAGCCGCTCAGATAATCAAGGACACCGTAACAGCGATGATTGAGGAGGAATTTCATTGAAAGATAAAGCCATAGGAACGGCCCTCTGCGGCTCCTTCTGCACCCTCGCACAGGTATTTCCTGTGCTGGATGAGCTTGCAGCTGAGGGCGCAAGACTGGTTCCCATCATGTCTGAAATTGTCTACCGTGCGAACACCCGCTTCGGCACTGCACAGCAGCATCAGGACAGACTGCTTGGCATCTCCGGTGCCGAAAGCATCATACACACCATCGAGCAGGCAGAGCCTATCGGACCGAAGAAGCTGCTTGACGTACTGCTCATCGCCCCCTGCACAGGCAACACCCTTGCAAAGCTCGCCGCAGGAATGACCGACACCCCTGTTGCCATGGCTGCCAAGGCACATCTGCGCAACGGCAGACCGCTGGTCATCGCCATCGCCACCAACGACGGTCTGGCAGCCTCGGCAAAGAACATCGGTATGCTGCTCAACACAAAGGGAGTGTACTTTGTCCCCTTCGGACAGGACGACTGCAACGGAAAGCCCAACTCCCTTATTGCGGACTTTACGAAAATACCCGATACCATTCGCGGTGCGATGGCAGGACGGCAGATTCAGCCCCTCCTGCTGCAGAAGGCACTGCAGCAATAATCTGCACATTTGCAACAAGGGACACAGCCACGGGAAAGAGCTGTGTCCCTTATTTCCTGTCTGTCAGCATATTTACACTTCTGTAAAAGTGGTTGCAATCACCGGTTTTTCAGGTTATAATTAGTATAGCAATATTTACTATAGATTGTATAACTGTCTGCCATTTGCAGACCAATACACTGTATCCTGATAAGGAGTGTGCGATGAAAAAGACCAGACGCGGACAGCATATCAGAAAAAGACTGCACGTCTGCTATAATATCAAGGAGCGTTTCGGTACGCTTTACACCGCCAGCTTTCCCAAGAAACCGCGCTTTGCACGCGTATTCGTCAACGTGCGGCAGCTTGCAATGCAGCGTTACATGCTCACCACTGCCGAGCGGCACAAGACACCGCCTGTCCAGTATGGGCGTCCTCAGTCGCTGAATTTTCAGGACATTTCGCGTAATCAGGGCTATATAGGCAGCGGCGCTGTCCCCCAGCCTCATGCGTACAGGCATTCGGCACGCGGCGCACAGAAGCTTCCCAAGAAACGCTCTGCAGCGGGAACAATCATCTTTGTTATGATGTCGCTGATTGCCCTTGTGGCAGCTATTTATGTATCCCAGCTACCGGAGGAGGACATAGCAGCCGGCGGTACAGGCTCTGACCTTGAGCAGTACGAGGAGTACGTTGCAGGAATGAATGCTGTCGAGCTGCCCAACGTTGTCTCCAGCGGTATCCTTAACCTCGATATGGAAACCGTCACTACTAATGATGGCGTTATCATCAACGCCTCTGCCACTGCTGTTTCGGGGCGCGAGGTAGCCTCTCTCCTCTGCGAAATCACCGACAACCATGGCACTGTTATCTACAGCAACACTGTGCAGGGTGCATCTGCTGTATGGAAGCCTAAAAACATCAACGGAATCTGCGACATTTACGTCACAGCCATAGCATCCGACGGCACCAATAAGCAAGACCGCCATTCGATGTACCTAACCAGCATTGTCACCGAATCGCCCATCATCTGGCCTGTTACTCCCCGCTACGCTATGCTTGAACACGACAAGTATCAGGTTGCAGGCGGTGAGAAGACGGTAAGCGGCTACACCCACAACAACGGTCTGCAGCGCATGAAGCACTATGTGTGGGGTGGAAGAAAAAACCACTACGGACATGACATAACCGCCCTTCCCGGCTCGCCTGTTTCCGCCGCCGCGGACGGCACTGTCCACGCCATTCTGTACGACAGCGACAGCATCGGCTCCACCGGCTACGGCAAGTACGTCATACTCAAGCACGAGGACGGACAGGCCATCAACGGTGAGGTTGTTTATACATTGTACGCCCACCTCAGCGACATCTTTGTCAGCAAGGGCGACACCATACAGCAGGGCAATGTGCTTGGCTACAGCGGCTCTACAGGCGGCTCGCGTATTCCCCATCTGCATTTTGAGATACGCATAGGCGCAAACAAGCACGCCAACACCGTTGACCCCCTCGAGCTGCTGCCCGAGCTTAACACCTCCGACCTTGCACAAGCCCTTGATACGCGGCTGGGTTTCCAGCAGAGCTGCGCGCGGCTGTATTCCGACATGCTGTCAGGTGGGTACGAATACACCCTCTATGCTCTGACCAAGGTGGACAAGGAGACCGAGGACGTCTTTGTTCCTGCTGGAACAGAAATTGAAGTTGTAGCACGCGGAGGCAGCGAGCTGACCTGCCGTTATGACAAAAAGAAACTGACCTATTCTTCAGACGAACTGGAGTACCAGTACGATTTGCCTTAACTGCACAGGCACTGACCTATGCAAGAAATAATCTCTCACAGGAGGAAGAAAAATGGGTAAGGATGTAATTACCGCACTTGACTTTGCCGGTCGTGAACAGGCTCTCGCATTTCTCGATCTCTTTGCAGCCGAGGAGCGCAAGCCCTTCGTTAAGATTGGAATGGAACTGTACTATGCCGAAGGTCCGGACATCGTACGCGAAATAAAGGCTCGTGGTCATAAGATATTCCTCGACCTCAAGCTGCACGACATTCCCAACACCGTCCGCAAGACGATGGCAGTGCTTTCCCGTCTGGACGTTGATATGTGCAACCTCCACGCGGCAGGCACCAGCGAGATGATGAAAGCAGCACTGGAAGGACTGACCCGTCCCGATGGCACCCGTCCCCTGCTCATCGCTGTAACCCAGCTCACTTCCACCAGCGAGCAGCGCATGAAGGACGAGCTGCTCATCAACGCCACCATGCGTGATACTGTCGCTGTCTACGCCCGCAATGCCGCTGACAGCGGTCTGGACGGAGTTGTCTGCTCCCCGCTGGAGGCCAGCTTTGTCAAGGAAGAATGCGGAAAGAATTTCCTCACCGTCACTCCCGGCATACGCTTTGCCGATTCCGCAGGAGACGATCAGGTGCGCATCACCACCCCCGCAAAGGCCAAGGAGATCGGCTCCGACTACATCGTTGTCGGTCGTCCCATCACCGCCGCCGCCGACCCCATAGCCGCCTACAAGCGCTGCGTTGAGGAGTTTGTTTCCTGACAGTATATCGACCACATAAAAAAGAACCGTGGCTTGCGCAAAGCCACGGTTATCTTTTTGTCGGTATGTTTATTTATTAAGCAGCGCAACCGCCGCCTTTGCGTCCTCCGCAGCCACAACCATTGCACGGTTTTCGGCAGTCATGAAGTTTTGCTTAACCAGCTCGTCCAGCATATTGATTATGCTGTCGAAGAAGCCGTCGGTGTTGAGCAGAATCACGGGCTTGCTGTGCCGCCCAAGCTGCCGCAGGGTCAGCACCTCGAACAGCTCGTCCAGTGTGCCCAGACCGCCCGGTGCGGTGATAAATGCATCGGACATATCTATCATCAGGTCTTTGCGCTCGCTCATGCTCTGTGTGAGAATAAGCTCGCCGCTGTCCTTGTAGAGAATACCCGGCGTGTCAAAAAATCGCGGCGCAACGCCGGTGATTCTTCCGTTTTCCTTTGCGGCACCGCGTGCCGCGGCACCCATGACACCACGCGCGCCGCCGCCGAAAATCATCTCGTGTCCGCTGCGGGCAAGCTCTTCGCCAAGCTGCTCAGCCGCAAGCAGGTACTTTTCGTCCACGTCATTGCTTGCCGAGCCAAATACGCACACCCGCAGACCCAGCGGCTGCTCCTTTTGCGGCAGGCGGGCAATCAGGCGGTAGATGGGCTGACCAAGCTCCACAAAGCGCTGCTCATACTCGGTCATCACATCGTCCTCCACAGGCTTGCTGTGCAGGTCAAGGGTAACGTCATGCAGCGAAAAGCCCGCCTGAGAAAGTGTGCCGATGGAAAACTCAAAGAGCATCTGATTGTCGGTTTTCTGGATAATTTCGCCGCCATCGCGCATCAGCACCTTGTAGCGGTCAAGCATACGGGGGTGGGTCAGGCGGCGGTTGGCAAAGCTGCTCTTGGGGTACGGGCAGGAGAAGTTCAGGTAGATGCGCCCCACGGAGCGGGGCGGGATATATCTCAGCAGATACTCCACAGGCAGCGGGATAAAACGCACGTTGGCAAGCCCCATGCGCTGTGCCTGCTCGCAGGCTGAAACGATTACATTCTTGGTCTTTTCAACGGCGATAAAGTTGCGCTCGGGGTGGTTTGCCGCCATCTGGCATACAAAACGCCCCTTTCCGCAGCCAATCTCCAGCTCCACCGGGTTGTCGTTGCCGAAGAGCTCACGGAAATCCAGCCATGCATCACTGCCGCAGTCTATCGAGCTGTCTAGAGGTCCCAGCGGCAATGACAGCAGCACATCGCTGCAGCCCGCCAGACGCTCCTCTAGATTCCTCTTTCTTCTCATTCTCATATGATAATGCCCTCTCTTTATTTGGCGCAAAAGATATATTCTGTATATATTTTAGCGCACACGCGCGCATTTCTCAACCCCTGTAATATTAAGATTATTTATACAATTAATTTCGCACAGCGGCTGTAATGTACGGTCATCTGCTGTAAATAAAGGAAATTATGCAGCGAAATTGCTTGCATAATATTCCCGCAAGTGCTATAATGTATACAATATATTGTGTAATATTATGGCTATTCACATATCACATTTACAACAGTGTTCTGGAGGTAGTACATATGAAATGTCCGTTCTGCGCCCACGCTGACAGCAGAGTTATCGATTCCCGTCCCACCGACGAGGGCGAACGCATCCGTCGCCGCCGCGAATGTGCAGGTTGCGGCAAACGCTTCACCACCTACGAGATCATCGAAACCGTTCCTCTTATCGTCGTGAAAAAGGACCGCTCCCGCGAGGTCTTTGACCGCACCAAGCTGCTCAACGGCTTTATGCGTGCCTGCGAGAAACGCCCTGTTTCCATCGAAACCATCGAACGCGCAGTTGACGATATAGAAACCAGACTGCAGAATTCTCTCGACCGCGAGGTCACCTCCACACTCATCGGTGAATATGCAATGGACGCACTGAAGTCCATCGACGAGGTTGCCTATGTGCGCTTTGCCTCGGTCTACCGTGAGTTCAAGGACATCGACACCTTCATGAGCGAGCTGCAGAAGCTGCTTTCCGGTCACGGCGAATAAGCCGCGGCGTTTTACCGCAGCAAAAGGAGAGCCAACAACACACAATGAAAAAGCTTTCTGTAATTCTGTTATTTCTCACCCTGCTGCTTGCTTTTCCGGCGGCCGCCTCCGCGGAAGGCGATGAGGCGGTCAACATAGCAAAGCAATGCACCTTCTCCTCTGCCGACAATGAAGAAAACTTCAATCTGCTGACCGACAAGGGCTACTTCACCGAGCTTCTCATGCGCAAGAACAACGACTACTGGCAGATTGACTTCGGCGGCAATGATGTGCAGGGAATGTATATCCTCTGGCGTGTCGCCCCGGGCGCATGGCAGCTTGCTGTGGACAGCGGCAGCGGCTTTAACGACTACATCGACTGCGCCGGCGAGTATATACAGGAGTATGTACCCATTCCGTCAGGCGTGCGCGCTGTGCGTATGCTGCGCCCCACCGAGACCGGTGACAGGCTTCAGGTATACTCGCTGGAGATTTACACCCCAGGTCGTCTGCCCGAAACGGTACACCTCTGGGAGCCCACCCCCAACACAGCAGAGCTGATGCTTCTTTCCGCCCATCAGGACGACGAGCTGCTGTATCTGGGCGGCTCTATCCCCTACTACGCCGGCGAAAAGAAGCTGGATACAGTGGTTGTCTATGCGGCAACCTGCTCGCAATTACGTCTGCATGAATCGCTCAACGGCATATGGACCTGCGGAATGCGCACCTATCCTGTGTTTCTCGGTCTGCCCGACTACAAGAGCTTCAGCATAGACGAGGCAAAAAAATACTGGAGCACCACCAACACACGGCTGATGCTCACCGAGCAGCTTCTTAAATACCGCCCGCAGGTGGTGGTCACTCAGGACGAAAACGGCGAGTACGGACACGGCGCACATCGGCTGATGGTCGCTCTGCTCAAGGACGCCATTGTCAACTCCGCCGATGCCGAATACGTCGCGGAGAAATTCCCCCAGTATAAGCCATGGGAGATTAAGAAGTGCTATCTCCACCTCTACAAAAAGAACAAGGTAGTAATCCCTTGGGACGAGATGTACATGGACAGCTTTGGCGGCATGAGTGCCCACAAGGTTGCCTGTCTGGGCTACGAGCAGCACAAGTCCCAGCACCAGTGGTACTATAAGGTTGCCCTCAACGGTGCTGAGGACTGCCGCAAGTTCGGTCTTTATCACTCCACCGTCGGCGAGGACGTTGCAAAGAACGATTTCTTTGAAAACATCACGCTACGCATATACGACAAAGCACCCGATGCCTCCGTCATCATGGAGGGCATGACCCAGTACGGTCACAACCCTGCAATGTACAGCACCATCGATGCGGCAGGACAGCCCATGTGGCTGCGCTATGGCGAGATTGACGGTGTGACCGCTTGGTATGCCGTTGACAGCACCGGCACTCTGCTTGAGCCTTTGCGCACCGCCTTCTGCTTTGAGGACGCACAGCCGGAGGACATTGAAGCCTACGAGCCTCTGCCCCTCTGCTCCTCCAGTGATATTCCCATATATGAATATTCAGCCAACAGCGGCGATGTGCAGCTTCTGCGCTGCGCCGCAACAGAGGAAGGCCCTGTCTGGTACGTTGTTGACGATAACGGTATGCTCTGCGAGCCGCGTGTTACAGTCACCGTCCCCAAGAGAGTAATCCCCCCGCCCCCTGAGCCTGCCTACAGCCTTTCCGATTACCTGCTGCTCTCGGTGCTGGGTGTGCTTTTCCTCTCCCTGATTGCAACGCTCATTATCCCGTTAATCAGGAAGAAATTCACCTCACGCTGAGTATGTTCAGCAAATATTCACATATCGCACCCGATGCAGTTTGCGCTGTGTCGGGTGCTTCTTTGTCTGTCAGTTTTCCCACGCACGAAATTTCTACGGCAGCGGTATTATTTCGGCACATTGCGCACCACTTCTGCATATAATTGCTTTATCAGTATATACAGGGGGAAGGCTGCAATGAGCATAGGCGACATCATCTTTCAGGCAATCAGTGATATATGGTATCTTGTGCTGGGGGTTTCCAGCGGCTCTTTTCCCCGCAGACTGACCGCCGCAGAGGAGGCAGAGTGCCTTGCAAGGCTGCAGGGTGGCGATGCTTCTGCGCGTGCGGAGCTTATCGAGCATAATCTGCGGCTGGCGGCGCACATCTGCAGCAAATACACCACAGGCGCGTGCAGCGCGGACGATATGCTCTCCATCGGCACAATCGGTCTTATCAAAGCGGTAGACACCTTCTCCCCGGAGCGCGGCAGCAGATTTTCTTCCTATGCTTCACGGTGCATTGAAAAAGCGACCCATACATAACGGCTCTAATTTATCCAAAAGAGGAAAAACAAACCTCTTTTCCCTCAGAGTGGCAGGTACACAAAAGAGTGAGCAACAATTTATGGATTATGTGGAAGCAAAAAGGACGGAAGATTTTCTTTGCACCACTATATGTAATCAGATTTGAATATCCTCGTTCACGATATTATTCAAAGCTCGAAAGATTCAAACGTCAGTACCCTACCCCCGATACAATTACATACACAGGAGACAAATTGAAATATTATCGTTATGAAAGAGGGATTCAATCAAAAGACGTTGCAGCATTTGCCGGAATTGACCGAGATACATACCGAAGCTACGAGAAGGACACAACATATTACCGTCGTGAAGTAATAGAAAAAATCGCCCAACTACTCGATGTGGAAGTACATGAGCTGTTGGACGATTACAACCGATTTATTTATGATGGTCAAGGTAAAAAGATTAAAATGATAAGAAAATCGTTTGGAATGACACAGTATGAATTTGCTGAATACATAGGAGTCTTGCCAGGAACATTGAAGCAGTGGGAACAGGAACGCACTCGAATTAGTAAGAAGGCATTTCTGATGCTGATGGAAATATCGAATAAGTGATTATATGGTGCATACTAATCTCTGCATCTGGTCGATTATTCCAACCATATCAGCACGCATCCGCTCGGTAGTCAAGCCGTAATTATCAAGGGTTTGTACGAGATCGGCAATAGCATTGCAGGTATTTTCGATTTTACCGATTATGTCAGTAGAATCTTCTGAGGTAAACACCTCAATTTCAATAGGAATCATTTTTTCATCTCCTTTTATTTGTTTTTCGGTTTTTGCAACCAACAATTCAGGCTGATTTTGGGGCGTGGCAATACCTTGATTTTGGACGTGAGGAACGGTTCCACGCACATATTGACGTGGTTCGGGACTTAGCAACGATGGTTATTTCATGCTGTTTTCAGCAAGCTCAATAACCTTGGCGAAGAGCTGGTCTTTCTCTTCGTCCGTACAAGCAAGATTACGAATAATCTTTGCAACATTGGCGGCACGAAGCTCAGCGATTTTTCTGCTAAGCTGTTCCCTGCCCTGCTCTGTAGTGGGCAAACGAAGCGTTACGGTCACGATGTGTTCCTCCGTCAGTATTCTATTTTCAAGGTATTAAGAAAGGATTGTCCAATATTACTCAGCCACAGATTTATTTTTCAGACGCTTGTTGTATTGCGTATACACGATTGTATTTACATGCTCGTTATTTACTGGATTTACAATTTCCTCAATGGTTTGAACTACAACCGGACAGCCATCCACCATTTCCCGCACCTTATCCATTGTTGTCACATAGGTAATTATTCTTGTTATTCCCTTGGAACAGGAATACACCCTATACGAATCAGGATAATATTTTAATCTCGAATATTTCTTGCCGGGCATCAGCTCACCAACGGCATCTTTGGGACTATAACAAATAGCGGTAAAGTATGCTCCGAAATTATCAGCAAATGGTAATCTATCGGTATAGGTTTGACCATTTTTCCATAGTGCTGTTACTTCTTCATTCGGAATATGAAGGAATTGACGGTCATTTCTTTTAACTAATACATGAATATGCCATGAACCGCTTTCCTGAGGTTCACATACCGATATGTATTCACACATCGGATATTTACGTTTCAGTCTTGCCCAGAAATTTTTGAAATCTCTTCTCGCCTGATGGTAGTCACCCATTAATTCACCATAGGTAAGCACAATATGAAGTTCACTATTCCAACCACCAAAATTGCAATTTATCAGACGCCTTAGTGTATTGAATGATTTAATCAAACCCTGTTGATTATCAGAACGTCTTTTACCATCATTTTTGTATTGGTGCATTTCACCGGTATCCTTATCGATATAGTGGTCTTTATCCACCCTTCGAAATCGTGATACCTTGGAACCGGATTTTTCTCTTTCTACCGTTTCAATGATGTGTATTCCCTTATACACTCGACATCGCCTGTTTTCATTTTGCCAATACGATCTTGGGTCACTCATAACAATCAACCTTTCAGAATATTTCACAGATAACTCTGTATTACATAGTCTGAGCAGGTTATTCAGAAGTAATTACATTTTTTGACAATTTTATTTTTCTATAATTTTTTAGAATCTGAATCTATAAAATTCTTGATATTTTAAATGTTTAATTTTTATATATTCTGAATTATTGATAACGCGAAATTATAACGTCAAAGTAAATATAAAGGCGACCCTGACTGTAACATCAGAGTCGCCGTAGTATGGTTAGATTATTTGATTATAAAGATTTAGAATTCATCAATTCTATCTGCCAATGCCTTGACCGCAACATAGAATACTCGTTTCTTTTCGTCTGGTTTATCACGAATTACAGATGCGATGTGCTGGAGTATCTGGTCATCACAGGATGAATCAAACAGTAAGTAATCTGTGCTGACATTGAGTGCATTTGCTATCAGCAGTAATGTATTGACCGACATAGTTCCGCTGCCTCGTTCAATATGGCCTACATACGAAGTGGATATTGCACATTTGTCGGCTAATTCCTCCTGGGTCATTCCGAGCTCACGACGCTTTTGTTTGACACGCTCGCCGATGCCTATATTATCAACATTTATCATTATCAATCACCATATCTGATTATACAATAATTGTATTGACATGGTTGTGAGTTATATTGTATAATTATGATATATAGTGTAGATTTTATGATGGATATTATCACAAATAATACTATTAAACATTCAGGGGTGATATGTATGAAAAATTGTCCGTATTGCAGAACTGTATTAAACGATAATGCGGTTCAATGTCATGTTTGTGGATATGTGTATCAGCAATATTATCAGCCGCAACAGCAAAGCTATCAGCATTATCAGCAGTATCCGCAGAGTTACCAACAGCACACACAATATCAGCAGAATTACACGCAAGGAAATTATAATGGAGCGCAGCAGCAAAATGCCCAGCAATACAATTATAGATATCCTACACAGCAGAATGTGTATTATCAGCAACCGCAAAACTACTCATATGTACAGCAGAATCAATCGGCATCAGATCTTTTCCAAACTAATACAGACGCAGCTATGTCTGGAGATAAGAAAAATAAAAAGCAACGCCCTTTATGGGTTAAGATACTTACTGGAATAGCAGTTACAATAGGTGTTATTTGGATGCTATACGATGGGCTTATTGGTGCAGAGAACTCGGATAGCTGGCTCAATAATAACACTCAACTTGAACAATCTGGTGTGCTTTATTCAGATTCTGGCGTTGGTATTATAATGTCTGATTATGATATGGGTGCGGTAGCGAATATTACTATTTCAGAGCTTGTAGAAAGGTATAACGAGAATCTTCCTTATATTCTTGAAACAGCACAGCTTGACAATGAGAGTTACCAGACATTCTACAATTATCTGCTGCTCGATTTAGAAAGTGCAATAGTAGTAGAGGAAACTGAAACGGTAACAGGTCTGCCGTTTGTCAGCTATATTTGGATTGGAAACAACGCATATGATGGGATATCGATTTCTACAGACCCGGAATCAGAGGCGGTGAGAAGTATAACGGTTTCAATCGATAACAATATGCATAATGATAGCATCGTTTCGTGGTTAGTGCAGACTCGCTATGCTGCTGTTTATGCAGCCCTGACTGAATCTACACCCGACAAGCAATGGTTGGTGGAATATATTACCAGCACGAAAGGTCTTATGACTCAATCGAACAGCTCTGCATTGTGGCGTGATGGGTATCTTTTTTCTGCTATTGCAGGAGAAGGCTCATTGATGTATAAGATAACGCCGGCATCTGATGAAAAAAGGGATCAGATAGCTCAGGATAGGGAAACGTTCAAACATTTTTATCCATTATCGGAGTACCGCATTCCGGACGATACCATAAAACCCTGCGATTCATTCGAACTTGTATCAGGAGATATTCTGTATTTTAATTATACACTTGAGGAATTTCTTGCCAGTTACAATCACTTCCTTAAGTATGATATCACTGGTTTTGACGAAGCATCACAGAGTACTGGCATACCGTTAGAATGGCTTTACGCTACCTACGGTCTTGCGCCGTGTGACTTTATAAAATTGCCGCTCAGCGATGGTGATATACAAAATGGCGCTCATGACGGTGTTAAGTATGTCTATGAAGAAATAGGAACATCGATGTATATAAGAATCACTATATACATCAATTCTCAGGGATATGTGTATAAAACCGACTTTGCATATTTGCCAAATGGAACAGATGAGGATGCACAAACTATACTTATTGCAAGGTTAGAGGCTTTTATTGCCGCTTCAATGCCTAAAATGGATTTTGATAGTGCAAAAGAGTATGCTACAACGATATTTGGAAGCGTTACACAGCTGCCGCAGGATTATGTGGATACAGCCGAGCATATAGAATTTTGCATTCTCAACGAAACAAATGATGGTAGAAATATTCCTATAGAAAATATAATTGCAGAAGATGAAACCGGCTTTATTCTATCACATATCGTAGTAAACCCTAATTCTAATATGCCTACTATTGATGAATTACTTGCAGAAATCGAATCGGAAAGAAACTATGTCTTTGACATAACACTTGATGAGTTTGAGGAAAGATATCTCAGTTCAATGAGCTATTACGCCGATCGGACATCAAGTATTGACGCATTTGGTCTTTCTTCTGATAATATTTACTATCAGGAAT
Organism: Oscillospiraceae bacterium; assembly: GCA_015065695.1. GTDB lineage: Bacteria > Bacillota > Clostridia > Oscillospirales > Acutalibacteraceae > SIG598. The sequence goes on from SVPT01000017.1 coordinate 21,909, forward strand.
CATACCTCAATGGGTGGCCAATTAGGGAGTATTATTATGGTATACTTGATAACGCCATAGGTGAATATGATTATGTTAAGCTCATGGTTACAACGGATTGGGAAGATAAGATTCTTTCCGTAAAGGTTATTACATACTGGGAATACCGTGAGGACATATCACAAGAGGATTGCTGGCTGAATGAAACGAATGATACAATCCATAGCGGTAAGATGTTTGAAAATATCTGTGCACTGTCATTCTGTGACTCACCAACTACACATGATATAGAATTTTTGGATTCACTACATAGTCATAAGTCATATACTACAGAAATTCATAACGGCATATCTTACAGTGTCAAATATGGTGTATATGATGACCCTATAAGCGTGAAGTTCTATTCTAGAGTTTTCACTATTCGTGCAGCAAGCGGAAATCTCGCATCAAATTAATATATTGAACGCTCGATTTTGCATCGGGCGTTTTATTTTTGCCCAAAATAATTCATAGCCATCTTGATTTTCTCTTAGACACGCTACACGGGGTTATTAGCCTCCGAGCGGCAACGGGGGCGGTTGAAAATTCAAACGTCCACAGACAAAATTTGACCCTCTATCAAGCAAATATAAAAAAAGATGCCTATTCGCAAAATTCTTTTTGCAAACAGCATCTATTTACCGTATACTGAGTTTGGGGAGCCGTAATGTTAGTATTGGATTCAATTACACAGGAGGAACAATTATGGATGAAGAAAGAAAAGCTATAAATTCACCTGCCATATATGCAAGAAAATCAAAAGCTACAGAAAAAGGTGACAGTATCGGTAACCAAATCGAGGTTTGCAAAAAGTATTTATTTCTCTATTATCCGGAGTTAACAGAATCAGATATTACTATATTTGAGGATGAGGGATATTCCGGTGGTAATACCAGCAGACCACAATTTCAAGAAATGATGAAAGGTGTAAGAGAACGTAAATTTGATGCCATTGTATGCTACAAGCTTGATAGACTCACACGCAGTGTATCTGACTTCACCGTATTGAGTAACGAATTAGAAAAATATGGTGTAGCATTCATTTCGACTTCTGAAAAATTTGATACAACAACAAGTACTGCAAGATTTATGCTCACAATAATTGCTGCATTTGCTCAAATGGAACGAGAAACCATCGCAGAACGAATCCGTGACAATATGATAGGATTAGCAAAAACAGGAAGATGGCTCGGTGGCAATACACCTACAGGATATAAAAGTACTGCTACTACACGAATCGCATACGATGGCAAACCAAGAATGGCACATAAATTAGAAATCATTCAAGAGGAAGCCGATTTGATTAGGCTAATATTCAAGCTGTTTCTTGAATACGGCTCTCTCACAAAGGTTGAAACCTATTTGTTACAAAACTACATTAAAACAAAGAACAATAAGCCATTCACACGATTTGCAATAAAAGCAATATTACAGAATCCTGTGTATATGGTTGCGGATGATACTGCATGGCAATATTTTGAAAGTATGGAAATAGATGTATATTCACCACGCAGTGAATTTGATGGGACTCACGGTGTAATGGCATATAACAAGACCATTCAAAGCACCGGCAAATCTCATGTATCGAGGAAAGTAGAAGAATGGATAATTGCAATTGGCGATCATGAGGGCATTATCTCAAGTCAGGATTGGATAAGCGTAGCTAACCGACTTGCACAGAACAGTTCAAAGGCATATCGAAGAGTACGAAGCCATGAGGCATTGTTGTCAGGAATTTTGATATGCAAAAATTGTGGCAGTTTTATGCGTCCTAAGAAAACCAAACGAATCAATGCTGATGGCGAATACATTTACAGCTATTTGTGCGAAACCAAAGAAAAAAGTCGTATGCATAATTGTTCAATGAAAAATCCTAACGGTAATCGATTGGATAAAATGGTATGCGATGCAATACAGCAGATGATTGGAGACCAAGAATCTTTTATACGAACTCTTAAACGTGAACGAGCAAAAATAGTAACCGCCGAAGATATTCACGTACATGAGATTGAGCAGGTAAAGAAAGGCATTGCTGAAATTAATAGAGAAATTAAAAATCTCATTGATAGTTTAGCCGCATCCGGACCTGCAGCTGCTCAATACATTAGTGAACAAATAGAATCGTTGCACAGCAGAAAAGAAAAATTGGAAGAAAGGTTAGCTGAATTACAGAGAACCGCAGACAGCAAAATTGTATCCGTAGAGCAATTTGATTTGATGTGTGAAAGATTATTCAGAGTGCCATTCGAGGAAATGACAATAGAACAAAAGAGAGAAATAATCAAACAATTAGTGAAAGCAGTCATATGGGATGGTGATAATGCTGTAATTGTTTTATTTGCTGATGACTCAAATGAACAGGTGGATTTGAGTTTTATTGATGATAATGATGACGATAACGGAGGAAATGAGGGAGGAAATAACAGCGGTGATTCAGAGCCGCAAGGAGGGGATTGCAAACGAATGTCTGATGTTTCTACGCGCCGCAAAAAAGACCTCTCAGGACATCTCCATAAGCGAGCCCATTGAGCTGGATAAGCATGGAAATGAGCTTACTCTGCTGGACGTCATTGCCGACGAGGACAATTTTGCCGATAACCTTGACTACCGGCAGGATTTGCTCCTTCTGCGCAACTTTCTGGCTTCTGCACCCGACACCCGCGAGATGCGCGTACTGCGCCTGCGTTACGGGCTGGACGGCTCAAAGCCACTGACCCAAAAGGAAATCGCCGCCTCCATGGGCATATCCCGCTCCTACATTTCGCGGCTTGAAACCCGCGCCCTGCAGTGGCTCAGGGAGCAGTTTTCCAAGGTGGAGGGCTGAGCCAATTCATTGTATGCTTATACATATTTAAGCCTGAAAGTTCATGTAATTATCAGTGTTCGGCAATTGAAATGCTCCCGATTATAGGTTATAATATTAGATAATCTTTAAAGAGGAGATGCTTAATTATGTTCGGAAAACAAAACGAAAGAACAGCAAAGAACGAGTTTGTCAAAAAGTGTTCCGAGCCTCTCGGTGCTATCTACGAGCAGCTTCACTCACTGCCTGAGCTTGACGTTTCCTCTCTGGCTGCGGAAAAAGCCGCTCTTATCATCGTTGACATGATCAACGGCTTTGTCAAGGAAGGCGCACTGGCAAGCCCCAACGCCCTCGCCATCAACGGCACAATCGCAGGCCTGGCAGCACTGTGCAAGGCAAACGGTATGTCCATAGCAGCCCTTGCCGACAGCCATGGCGAAGAGTCCCCTGAATTTTCCGCTTTCCCCATCCATTGCATGAGCGGCACTGCCGAATCGCAGATTACCGACGAGATTCTCGCCTCCTGCGACGCTGTGCGCATTGAAAAGAACAGCACCAACGGCTTCCTTGAGCCCGCATTCAAGGAGTGGCTGGAGTCCCTCGACACCACCACCTTTGTCATCACAGGCGTATGCACCGACCTCTGCGTGCTTCAGCTTGCCTGCACGCTGAAATCCTGGTTTAACAGCATCAACAGACCCAGCCGTGTCATCGTGCCTGTGGACTGCGCCGCCACCTACGACGGCGGCAGCCACGACTCCACACTGGTTGGCACTATGGCTCTCTACATCATGCAGACCTCCGGCATTGAGCTTTGCTCAAAGATCACCGGCTAAAAATATACAAAACATAAGATTTGAGGACACAAAAAATGAATATGCGTGAACGTTTCGTCAACATGACGATGCTTACCGACTTCTATGAGATTACCATGGCCAACGGCTACCTGCGCAGCGGCATGGCCGATGTCATCGGCTACTTTGATGCCTTCTTCCGCAAGGTGCCCGATGACGGCGGTTTCGCCATCATGGCAGGTCTGGAGCAGATTATCGACTACATCGAAAACCTGCACTTTACCGATGAGGACATCGAATACCTCCGCGGCAAGGGCATCTTCGCTGAGGAATTCCTTGAGTATCTTCGCAATTTTGAATTCTGCTGCGACATCTGGGCAATCGAAGAGGGCATGGCCATCTTCCCCAACGAGCCTATAATCAAGGTGCGTGGTCCCATCATTCAGGCACAGTTTATAGAAACCGCACTGCTGCTGCAGTTTAACCATCAGTCGCTGGTTGCCACCAAGACCAACCGCATTGTCCGCGCTGCCAACAGCCGCCCTGTCATGGAGTTTGGCTCCCGCCGCGCCCACGGTGCCGATGCAGCTATCAACGGTGCCCGTGCCGCTTACATCGCAGGCTGCTCCGGCACTGCCTGCACCATCTCCGACGTTGTTTACGGTGTTCCCGCTCTGGGCACTATGGCTCATTCCTGGGTGCAGCTCTTTGAATCCGAGTATGATGCCTTTGCCGCATATGCCCGCGAGTATCCCCAGAACTGCGTACTTCTTGTTGACACCTATGACGTGCTGAAGTCGGGTGTTCCCAACGCTATCCGCGTATTCAACGATGTGCTTGCCCCCATGGGCTACCGTCCCAAGGGTATCCGCATTGACAGCGGTGACATCACCTACCTTGCAACCAAGGCAAGAGAGATGCTGGACGATGCCGGCTTCCCCGACTGCACCATCTGCGCCTCCAACTCCCTTGACGAGCATCTTATCCGCGAGATGCTGCTCAGCGGTGCGCCCCTCGATTCCTTCGGCGTAGGCGAGCGCCTTATCACCGCCTCCTCTGCCCCCACCTTCGGTGGCGTATACAAGCTGGCAGCCATCGACCGCGACGGACAGCATATCCCCAAGATTAAGATAAGCGAAAACGTAGCCAAGCTGACATGGCCCGGCAACAAGGAGGTCTGGCGTCTGTTTGACCGCGATACCGGCAAGGCTATCGCTGACGTAGTCACCCTCGCCGGCGAGGTTATTGACGACACCAAACCCTATGAGATTTTCGATGCGGAGTTTACATGGAAGCGCAAGGTTTGCGAAAACTTCCGCGCCCAGCAGCTTCTCAAGCCCATCTTTGTTGCTGGCAAGCGGGTATATGACTGCCCGCCCCTCTCCGAGATTCGTGCCCGCTGCACCGAGAGCGTCAGCACCCTCTGGCGTGAGGTCACCCGCTTTGAGAATCCCCACGAATACTACGTTGACTATTCTCAGGATCTGTGGGATCTGCGCCAACGCCTGATAAGCGAAATCAAGAAGAGTACCAGAAGCTGATTAAGCAAATAACGAATACAAAAAAGCAGCCCCCATATACTTACGGGGGCTGCTTTGTGAAATCAACGGATTCAGACACAGGACGCGACTCCTACATAAACCACGCTGATGACCATCAGTGCCACAAGCACGAGGGACACTATGCGCACAAAGAGCTTTCTCTTCTTCTCGCTCAATCTTTTCGCTTCCTTTCTGTTTGATTCTTTTTTACCATTATACACCCTTGGGCAATCTTTGTATATAAATTATTTGTAAACAAACCCACCGCTTAATCCACACACAACACACAGGAGAATTTTATGACAACTATTCCCCGCAGCACAAAGCTGCTTTGCGTATTTACCGCACTGCTTTGCCTCTTTGCGGCATTTTCCTGCAGCGCACTTGCATATGATGGTGTTGCAGATACCGAGTCGGCCATCACCTACGTTGACGAAATGCCCAGCGGCACTGATATGTACGACCCCGACCAGATGTATACCTTCGAGGACGAATACACCGATGAACTGAAGGACATGGCTCAGACCATCGGCGGCATCAATGTGCGCACCCGTGTCCTTGAAATCCTCGAGGATCATGTGGAGCAGATTGACTGCGGCGGCTATTTCGTGGAGAGCCACATACAGATTGTTCTGGTGCGTGTTCTCAGCGGCGAGTTCAAGGGCGAAGAAGCCGTCCTTGAGTACGACCTGAGTGATGCGTGGGGCGGCGGCAACGAGCCTGACCCTGCCAAAAAGGGCGATATGCTCATCGCACAGATATATGTCGGCGAAAGCGGCGGTCTGGAGGGTATTGTCACCCAATTTGGCAGGCAGAGCGCCATGCTGTGGCTGGGCATTATCTTCCTCGTACTGCTCACCTTCTTCGGCGGAAAACGTGGTCTGCGCTCAATTATTGCGCTGTTGTTCATCTGCGCCGGTCTCATTTTCATCATGATTCCCGCTATGCTGAACGGCTTCAGCCCCGTCTGGGCAGCCATATTTGCCAGCCTCTTCGCCGTCACTGTCACGCTCACCATCGTCTACGGCTTCACGATGAAGACCCTCGCGGCGGGAATCGGCGCGATTGGCGGCATCGTCATCGGCGGTATTATCGTTGCCATAATGAACGTGACCATGAACATGACAGGTCTTGTGGACGACGAATCCATGTATCTTGCCCAGTGGGCACGCAACGGCACAATTGACCTGCGCGGCATACTATTCGCCGCAATTATGATAAGCGTGCTGGGCGGCACCATCGACGTCAGCATCTCCATCGCCTCTGCCCTCGATGAACTGCGTCAGCAGGCACGGGAAATCACCGGTGCGGAGATGATGAAGTCTGGTATAAACATCGGCGTGGACATTATGGGCGCATCGCTCAACACCCTTATCCTCTCCTATGTGGGCGGTTCCATCCATCTGCTGATGCTCTTCACCAGCTACGACAGCCCCATGCTCATGATTATCAACGACGAGATGATAGCCTGCGAGATTATCCGCGCACTTGCCGGCAGCTTCGGTCTGCTGCTCACTGTGCCCATCACCTCGCTGGTCTCCGCAATCCTTATGTGCAACGGCAACTTTGGTAAGCTTACCCCCGATTGCTTTGCCTCCTATGTCGCCATAAAGAAGTTTATCCAGCGAATCAAAAACGTTTTTTCCAAGGTAAAGGGCGGCAAAACCGATACCGCAATTGCAGAAAATAACGAGGAAGAACAGCCTGAGAATCTCTTTGAAGTTGCCAGGGCACATTTTTACGATTTCGAGAGAGAAAACCCCGACAACGACCCTCAGTAACCTAAAGCTTAGTGAAAAATATATAGATTTTATAGAAATTTCTTCAAAAAAAGGCTTTATTTATTTAAGATTGTGTGTTATAATGCAATATATAAAGTTCTATGGCAACACTAAGCGAGGTGACCTGCGTGAGATTTCGGATGAGATATGAAACCAGAGGCTTTGACGAATACCTGAACATATACAACGAAAAGAACAAGCTGGTGTATTACAGCGTTGAGGTTGATTATGCCCATCCCAAGCGTCTGCTTTACTCCAAGAGTCAGGAACGTCTGGCGATTATCGATTTCGGCACAGATGACATCGACGACCTTATTAACGGTTACCCGATACTTGTACGCGGCAAGAAGATAGGTTTTTATGACGACTCCCTCAGCATGGACGCTACCAGCAACGTGGAGTTTGCACATATCATGGGTCCCGAATGGAGCTTTTACGAGATTTCCGAGCGTCTTAACTTCCGCGAATACAAGCTGCTTGACAAGGATAATCGTGTAATTGCCCGCATCAAGCGTCCGGGTCGTGACTTCATCTGTGATCTTGACAACGACCTTTCCGAAAGCGAGATAATCCTTGCGCTGACCCTCTGTGCAACTGAATTCTGGCGTTACATCACCACCACCAGAGAGTTCTGATTAATTAAATATCCAAGCCGGTGTGCAGCAGCATACCGGCTGTTTCTTTTGCATGGCCAAATCAGAACACAACAACACAAAAAGACACCGAACAAGCGTACAGCTCATTCGGTGTCTTGTATTATCTTGCTTTGTTACTCAGGCCCACACAGGAGTGGTGACTCCCCTGGGCAAGCCAGAATAGGTTAGATGATGTCAGCGAACAA
>SVPT01000018.1 GCA_015065695.1 Oscillospiraceae bacterium
CGGGCGATCCAAGAATTAATGTGTAAACCATGTTATTGCACAAAGTGTAAACCATGTTGCTCTTGACACGATGGTCGCCCCTACAGAGGGGCTTTTACGCTTGTGCGCCTGTGGAATATGCCTGCTGACTGAGGGAAAAATGTATTACAGGAGCAAGGAACAGCAAAAAACTTTTCCTGCTTTCCGTGCCATTGGCTCGTTCCGTCTGCTTGCTGTATGAATAACCGCCACACCCGATAACCCTTTTGATGGACATTTACCAAAACCAATATCTTAACAACTAATTAAGGCCCAATATCGTTGACAACCCCACGCAGACTTAATATAATCATCACGATGCTGATTCCTGAACAACTCAGGCAACAGCAGGTGTGTTTTGTCAGAATAGAAATTCAACTAAGGTAAAGAAAGGAATTACACAAATGAGAAAGATTATCGCTGTTCTGCTCGCCGCTCTCATGGTCTTTGCACTCGTTGCCTGCGGCAAGGAAGATACCACCCCCGTTACCTCCGATTCCCAGCCCGCTACCGTCGGTACTACCCTCAGCGCGGACTTCATGGAGAAGATCACCGCTAACCCCGAAATGACCGCTCAGGAAATGGCAGATGCCCTCCTCACCAACCCCATCATCCAGTTCGCCGGTGCTTCCATGCCCGTTGAGCAGGGCCTCCTGATGGGCTTCGATGAGACCGAAATCAAGGGCTTCAAGGAAGGCGTTATGTTTGCTCCCATGATCGGCGCTATCCCCTTCGTCGGCTACATCTTCGTCCTCGAGGACGGCACCGATGTCGCAGCTTTTGAGGAAACCCTCAAGACCTCCGCTAACCCCAGATGGAACATCTGCACTGAGGCTGAGGAAACCATCGTTACCTCCAGCGGCAACACCGTGTTCTTCGTCATGTGCCCCATGAGCTTTGAGGAAGAAGCTCCCGCAGAGGATATGACTGACGAAATCATCGCCGAGTAATTCACTCTGCAAGTTAATAAACCAATAACCAACGGAACGGGTACGGAGCATGACTTCCGTATCCGTTCTTTTTATTGATTTATATTCTGCAAATCAACAGGGAAAAATATTTGCGTCAGTCCTTGAACTTGCCTGCTCTATGAGCGATAATTATTGAGGCAACCCCATAACTCCCCAAAAGGTAAAGGAGGATAAACAAGTGCTGTTTTCCAGTATTCCGTTTTTGTTCTATTTCCTTCCGATTGTGTTTATTCTGTACTTCGCGGTGCCGAAGAAGCTGAAAAACCTTGTCCTGCTGGTCACCAGTCTGGTGTTCTACGGCTGGGGCGAGCCGGTGTATCTCTTCCTCATGCTGGCGGCGATAACGCTGGGCTATGTGCTGGGGCTGCTCATTGAAAAGCACAGGGGCACACCCCTTGCCAAGCTGTATCTCACGCTGTCGGTGGCAGTCAGTGTGGGAATGCTGGGATACTTCAAGTACGCCGATTTCTTTATCAGCAACTTCAACGCAGTGACCGGACTTTCCGTCGGGCTGCTGAACATTGCGCTGCCCATCGGCATCAGCTTCTACACCTTCCAGATTCTCAGCTATACCATCGACGTATACCGCGGCGACGTTGCCGCCCAGAGAAATCCTATAACCCTCGGCGCGTACATCGCCATGTTCCCGCAGCTTATCGCCGGTCCTATCGTGCGCTACCGTGATGTGGAGGTGCAGCTTCGGGAGCGCACCCACTCCATCGAAAAGGCGGCATACGGCGCACGTAGATTTATCATCGGTCTTTCCAAGAAGCTGCTGATTGCCAACGTGCTGGGTGAGCTGTGCGATGCCTACGGCAGGTCGGACGACCTGTCGGTGCTGTTCAGCTGGCTGTATGCCATTGCCTTTGCCCTGCAGGTGTACTTCGACTTTTCCGGCTACAGCGACATGGCCATCGGTCTGGGAAGCATCTTCGGGCTTAAGTTCATGGAAAACTTCAACTATCCCTACATCTCCGCAAGCATCACCGAATTCTGGCGGAGGTGGCACATCTCCCTCGGCTCATGGTTCCGCGACTATGTGTACATTCCGCTGGGCGGCAACCGTGTCCCCAAAATCTGCTGGCTGCGCAACATCTTCGTTGTGTGGATGCTGACCGGCTTCTGGCATGGCGCGGCATGGAACTTCGTCATCTGGGGTCTGTACTTCGCGGTCATGCTGCTGATTGAGAAGCTGTGGCTGCTGGAGCATCTGAAAAAATCCAAGATACTCAGCCACATCTATGTGCTGTTCTTCGTCATCGTCAGCTTCGTCATCTTCAATGCCTCCAGCATGAGCGATGCCTTCCTGTGCATCAGGAATATGCTGGGCTTCGGCGGTATTCCCTTTGCATCGGCAGAGGGCATCTACTACCTGCGCAGCTATGCGGTGGTGCTTGTGGCAGGCATTGTGGGCGCAACTCCCCTTGCTGTCAGAGCAACGGAGAAGCTGCGTCAGAGCAGGGGCGGAGCGGTATTCCTCACCATAGCAGAGCCTGTAGTGCTGGCGGCACTGCTGCTGGTAGGCACAGCATATCTGGTGGACGGCTCATTCAACCCGTTCCTTTATTTCCGATTCTGAGAGGGGGATATGTATAAATGAAGAACAATGATAACATGAACATTCCCGCCGAAACCCTGAACAGATACAGAAACATCGCTGTTGTTTGTCTGACGGCGGCGGTGATTGCGGTGCTGTCCTTCTGGTGCTGGTTCAAGGAGGAAAATACCTTCTCCGAGAGCGAGCGCCGCGTGCTGAAAACACTGCCCGAGCTTTCGTGGGAGAGCATTGCGGAGGGCGACTTCATGGCGGAGTTTGAAAGCTACACACAGGACCAGTTCCCCCTGCGTGACAGCTTCCGCTCGGTAAAATCCGCCGCCAGCTTCTATGCCTTTGGCAAGAGGGACAACAACGGGCTGTATATCGCGGAGGGCAGCGTATCCAAGTTGGATTATCCCATGAACACCGCGGGTGTTGACCATGCCTGCGACCGCTTGAAATACCTGTACGATGAATATATTTCCGGCAGCGATGCAAAGGTGTACCTTTCCATCGTGCCCGACAAGAACTATTTCCTTGCGGAAAAGAACGGCTATCTTTCAATGGACTACGACCGCTTTACCGATTATGTCCGTGAGCGTACCGACTATATGGAGTATATTGACGTGGCCGATACCCTTGACACAGTGAGCTACTACCGCACCGACAGCCATTGGCGGCAGGAGGTGCTTGCCCCCACTGTCGAGCGGCTGGCGCAGGGAATGGGTGTTGATGTGCTGGCGGAATACACCGAGAATACGCTGGACAATCCTTTCTACGGCGTGTACAGCGGACAGATTGCATTGCCTCTTGAGCCGGACGAGATCAAGTACCTGACCAGTGAAACGCTGGACGGCTGTGTGGTGACCAGTTACGACACAGGCGAGCCGGTGGCGAGGGACGTATACGACATGAAAAAGGCGTACAGCCGCGACCCTTACGAGATGTTCCTTGGCGGGGCAGACGCGCTGATGACGATAGAGAATCCCAACGCAGAGAGCGAGAGGGAGCTTGTGATGTTCCGCGACTCTTTTGCGAGCAGCATTGCGCCGCTGCTGGTGGAGGGATATGCAAAGATAACGATGATAGACATTCGGTATATACGCAGCGAAATGGTGGGGAATTACGTCACGTTTGATGATCAGGACGTGCTGTTCATATACAGTACGATGATGCTCAACAGCGGAAGTGCGTTCAAGTGACCCACCCACCCGCCCCTGTAGGTTGCGCCCGCCCGCCCCTGTAGGTTGCACTCGCCCGCCTTGTGGATTGCACCCACCCCAAAACAGAAAAGTTTTAATCGACTTTTTTTAAAAAGTCGCGGGGTGCAGGGGCAGAGCCCCTGCAAATAAACCGCCCCTCGCGCCCGTAAAACATCAGTAAGGTGCGCCCAAGATACAAAGGCTGCACCCAACCAAGTCCGAGCAATAAACGGGCGCGACGGTACCATGCAGCAATTCTTTATTCGCCGCTAGGCGAATAAAGAGAGCGGGGGTGCTGCGAAAGCCTTGTGCGGGGTTTTGCGCATAGTTTTAGTTGTGTTCAAGCGGTTAGTTGCTTAGGTTTCTTACCCACCCACCCGCCCCTGTAGGTTGCACCCGCCCGCCCCTTTACGCTTCATTGTCTTTTTTACGTTTGTAAACCTGACGCTTCTGTGGCTGCGAGATATGGTTCTGACTGTGAAAAGGGCGGTGCGCCCCTTGCCGTCTGCGCCTGTGAAAGATGGTAGTTGAGTTACGGAAAGAGTGGTTTGCGTAAATGTACAAGTGCGCGCAACCAAACAGTGCGGGCGACCGATGGTCGCCCCTGCAGGGTGAGCATTACGCTTCTGCCCCCTGTGAAACATGACCGTTGACAAACAAAAAGGCTCTTCACCCCAAAAGAAGAAAAACAAGCTCAAAAGCCAATACTATAAGCTATACATAACCAAAGTATTCCGAAAAGTATAGCAATGCGCCCCGCCTTATCCCCAAAATTACAACCCAACCAAGTATTTTGCCAAAGCATAAAAAGAAAGGAAAAAAGAAAAACATGGCATTACCCGATTTTAAAAAGCTGGGACAGGATATGACCGCTGTGCCCGAATGGGCAAAATTCCTTAAGGAAGGCGAGTTTATCAGCTATTCCAATACCTACACAAGCAAGATATATTTCGACCTGTTCGATAAGTATGTGTACCCATGTGAGCAGACAGGCGACATCAGATACTATGTCTATGACCCTGTGAAGCATGGCGCGGACCCCAAGGGGAAGTACCCTGTGCTGATGTGGCTGCATGGCATGAGCAACTCGCTGATGGAGGAGGGTTGCATCATGTGCTGCGGCGCGGAGCAGTATGCCTCGCCAAAGTATCAGCAGGCGATGGGCGGCGCGTACCTCATCGTCCCCCTTGCCAATGAGCAGCGTCTGGAGGACGGCACAATCGTCGGCGCGTGGTCGGAGGAGCATTGCGCCCCCGTCAAGGCTATCTATGACAAGGTGTGCGCCGAGCATCAGGGCAATGTCGGCAAGCGTTTTGTGATGGGCGCGTCCTCGGGCGGATATTTCACATGGAAACTGCTGGAAGCCTACGGCGGCTTCTTTGACGGCGCAATGCCCATCTCCTCCTTCTACGTCCCCGACGATGCCGCGCTGGACAGGATTTCGGCGGGCGGCACTCACCTGATTATCGCCCACGGCAGACATGACGAGATGGCGGACTTTGAAGAGAGCATCGCCCCGCGCATGGATAAGCTGCTTGCGCTGAGTGGCTGCGTCTGCTTCTTCCCCGAATGGGTGTACAACGGCGATGGCGGCGTTTCCTCGGTGTTCTATGGCTTCGAGATGGGTCAGCACTGCATGATAAACTGGGTGCAGCATAACCTGATGTTTGACAACGGCACCCCCGCCGACCCCCGCCTGCCCGACGGTGTTACAGGCTGGGTGAGGACGGTGTGCGGCGGCTGAAACAGCAATTCTGAATAAAAATTCATAAAATCCCCCTTGCCGGTTCTTCACAGCCAGGCGAGGGGGATTTTTCTTTGCTGTTTCAGAAACTCTGCACAATATATGGTGGTTGTGGGCAGCTACAGCACATTTATTTGACATAAACATTGTTGGTGGTGCGGCGTAAGCGCTGTTAACGAATGGCTTATTTTGGCGCAATAAGCGGTAAAAAACACCGTTTGAACAAATAAAAACGGCATATTTTTGTTGACAGGAAGGGGCGTTGAATGGTAGAATATTATAGATTTATAATAACCAAATTATCCGTTGACATGACCGCACCCGCCTGCGAGTGTCGGCAGCCCGATGGGAACGACCACCGATAGATTAATAAATAAACGCATTGTCCGGCAAACCTGCCGGCTGATGATGGGAGAGGTAACAATGAACAGCAAGTTTACTGACGGCGCAATGGCAAACGGCCGCAGATGGTTTGAAAAATTCGGTAAGCGCGGAATGGCTCTGCTGCTCGCGCTTATGATGCTGACGGTCTCTCTGCCCATGGGCGGAGGGGCTTATTCTGCTTACGCGGAGCAGCTTCCCGCGGAGCAGACTGTGGCTGCGGCGGAGAAATCCGCTGCTGAGATAGCCGTCAGCGCTGCCGATGCCGAGCAGCACGTCTGCGTTATCCGCAGCTTTGCTGACCACACCCCGGGTGAGGCCCTGTGCGAGGTGTCTGCCTCCGAGGACGAAACCGCGGCACAGATCATGGAAAAGCTGCCCCGAAAGCTGAAGGCTGTGCTGGAATGCAAGGACTGCCCCACCGAGATAAAGGCGGCATGGCAGAGCATCGGCGGTAACCGCTATGAGCTTAAGCTGGACGAAAAGAAATACACCTACAAGCCTCTGGACGACCCCGAGACCGAGGACATAGACGAGAGCAAGGATTCCCCCTGGTGCGACCTGCCCTTTGTGTCGGTCGTCGTGGAGGCTGACGTTTCCGCTTCCGATGCGGTTTCCGGCAGCGACGTTGTTTCCGGCAGTGATGCTGTGGTCTCCGACAGTGACATCGTTTCCGGCAGCGATGCGGCGGTTTCCGACAGTGACATCGCCTCCGGCAGCGATGCGGCAGTTTCCGGCAGCGACATTGCTTCCGATTCGGACGCTCCCGCGGGTATCGGCTCGGAATCTCAGGTTCTGCCGCTGTGCACCTGCGTGCGCCACTGCTACGCCAATCCCGAGAGCGGCAGCTATCTTGTGGATATTCACTGCCCCGCTTGCTCCTCCGACCCGTCGGCCTGTCTGGTTGACCCGGAGCTGACCGCCACAGTACTGGAGGTTTCCGCTTCCGATGGACGCATCGTTACCGTGGAGGGTGACCTGCCCAAGGGCGCTTCCCTTTCGGTTGAGCCCATGGAAGAGGAGCAGACACAGCAGCTTATGAGTGACATAGCCGAAGAGGATATCGACATCTGCTTCGCCTACGACATCAAGGTCATCTACGAGGGCGTGGCTTTCCAGCCCGCCGCCTTCGGAGAGACTGTCAAGGTAAGTGTCCACAATCTGGACGCTGCCCCCTCCGATACCGTTACCGTCTATCACTTCCACGAGGACGAGGTGGAGCGCATCAGCTCCGAGCTGAATGAGGAAAGCACCGCCTCCTTTGAGACGGGCAGCTTCTCCTATTACGTCGGCGGCGTGGAGAAAGCCGGTGAACTGAGCACCGTATATGTGTTCCGCCACAGAGCAAACATCGATTCAGAGACTGACAAAATTACCAACGCAGCCGGCCGTATAAGTGAAAAGATGTACTTCTATGTTACCGAAGACGGCTGGAAGGCACACACCAATCAGCTTACCAGAAGCGATGGAACAGCCTTTGAAAAAATCGAGGATGTCCTCAGATACTACACCGAGGGCGACATCACATTCATACTGCAGGGTACCTACATTGCATGGGTCAATGAAACCATCGACGGCGGTGACAGAAACATCGTCATCAAGCGTCACGCAACCCATTCTGGTGCCGATGAAAACGGTATCGACATAGGCTACAAGCGAGTCACCCTCACCCTCAGGAACGTCACCATCGACGGCGTTGACAGAAAAATCAGAGAAGCTACTTTGGATCAGGCCCTGATAAAGGTGTACAACTCCGGAAGCGTACTCAACATTCAGGAGGGCACGGTCATTCAGAATGCAAACTCAAACGGCGTTCTGATAATGGACGGCGGTGTTGTCAACATGAGTGGCGGCGAGATCAAAAACTGCCACGCTGACAGGGAGGATATTACTACCAGAGGCACGAACGTGCGCAACGGCGGCGGTGTCTTTGTCGGCGCAAATAGCGTCTTCGATATGACCGGCGGCACCATCTCGGGCTGCAGGGCGCTGGATTCCGGCGGCGGTGTATATATTCAGGCAAACGGTGACAGCGGCATAGGTGAAATGACCATGAGCGGCAGCGCCCTCATCACCGGCTGTACGGTGCCCATTGCAACGGCTTCCGACTTCGAAAACTGCTACTACGGCATCGGCGGCGGTGTCTATGTCGCCGGTACTCCCCAAGCCATAGTAAAAGACGCGAACGGTGTTGATATAACCCCTCCCGGCAGAAAAGCTCCCTTTGCCAGGTTTACCATGAACGGCGGCGCCATCAGCGGCAACTATGCGGAAAACGGCGCAGGTATCGGAAGCTGCGGTATAGTCAATATAGATGGCGGTACCATCTCCGGCAACACTGCCGAGGACTCCGGCGGCGGTATCTGGAATACCCAGACACTGACCATGACCGGCGGCAGCATTCTCAACAACAAAACCAGAACCCATTCCGGCGGCGGCATAATGCTGTACAGCTTCAGTGCTCAGGCAACACTTGCCACCACAACCATCAGCGGCGGTACCATCAGCGGCAACTATGCCGCAGGCGCCGGTGTAGAGGGCGGCAATGGTATTATGGTGTTCAACGACACCAGCCATAAGCATCACCTGCTGATGTACGGCACACCCACAATACACGACGTTATTTCTCTGGGTATCGATTCCCAGGTAAAACACGACGAAAGAGATATTTCCCTTATCTACTCCCCGGGATTCAACCCTGGTGCGGTTATCAAGCTGGCAATATGGAACGCCAACGGCTCTGTCAGCCCA
Source organism: Oscillospiraceae bacterium (assembly GCA_015065695.1). Taxonomy (GTDB): domain Bacteria; phylum Bacillota; class Clostridia; order Oscillospirales; family Acutalibacteraceae; genus SIG598. Next base: position 8,605 of record SVPT01000018.1, read on the forward strand.
CTCAACTTCCCGGTTGCCACCGTTTATGATAATACGGGCGGACATTCCAGCGGCAGCTATGTTGTGAAAGACAGTGCCGCAGTTGAACGCATTATAAGCAAGTTCACCCTTGTCAATCCTGCATGGTATCTCAAGCAGGGCGGCAACGGCAGTGGCGGTGACTACACTGCCAACAGCAACACCTCCAGCCCCTACCACATTGTAATTGCTCAGACCAACGCCACCTGCGTCTACTTCAACCAGAACGCGTCCACAAACGGTGACGGCAAAACCCCCGCTACCGCTTTCAATAATATGGCATCTGCCTACAACGCTCTCAGGAGCAACGGCGGTACTATATATATGGTAAGCGGCTACACCCCCTCGAAAAATACAACAATCGGGGCAAAGAGCTTTACCGAGGGCAGCAATTCTGTGACCACCAACGGCCCTGTACAGCTTATAAGATACGTCAAGCCCTCCGATTCTACCTACAGCGGTTGGGCAGCCACCAACACCGGCGCGCTTCTCAATGTAAGCAGCGGCATTACCGTATCCCTCGCTGGTGTGACCCTTGACGGTCACAATCAGGCGGTTACCCACCAGAGCATACAGTTCAACGCACCCGCCCTTGCCACCGCCACAGAGGCGATGATCACTGTGGCAAACGGCGGCACACTTACCACCTCGGGCTATGTCCGCCTGATTGACGCTCCCTCCAGCACCCACGGCGGCGCTATCTACGCAGCCGACGGTGCGGTGGTCAACATCAACAAGGACACCACCTTCTCTGGCAACAGCGGCACGCAGGTCGGCATTGAAGGTCTTGGTGAGGCTGTCTATGTCGGCGGCGACAACGCAAAGGTCAACCTCGCCGGCAAGGTATTCACCAACGACATGGACGTGCATCTTGGCACCGCTGCGGCAAAGGTTTACATCTCCGACGCAAACTTCACCACCGAGGACGGCGTGCTGGAGGTCACACTGGGCGAGGCGGCACACTGCCATTCCGGACGAGTGGTTGCCACCTACAGCAGCGGCAGTCCCGACCTTGCGGAGATTCTTGTGAGCAATGCAGAGGTCAAGCAGTTCAACACCGCGGCAGACGGCGCAAACGTAATCCTGCCCGGCTACACCGCAGTGCTGACCGCAATGCCTGAGTTCTACACCCCGCAGGCGGGTCAGACCAAGACCTTTACCGTGGACCTTGCGCAGATTTTTGAGAACTTCGGCGCGGCGGGTCAGTCGGTTAGTATGTCCGCAGAGGCGAACAATGTCACCATCACCTCCCACAACGTCGTTGACGAGAACAAGAGCGCATGGCGTCCCGATGCTGCCATGAGCAAGTTTGGTTTCTCGGCAGATGTCAATGGAGCGGCTATTGACGCTTCCACCGGCAACGAGGCAGCGATTGGCGACCAGACCACTCTGGTTGTAAAGCTGCACAACGCCAACGCCATTACCCACTCGCAGGACGGTCTTGACACCATCGAGCTTGACATCGACCTCGGCGGCTATGTCAGAACCTACACCATTACACTCAATGCCGTAGGCGCGGCCATGTCGGTTACTGTGCCCCTGCACATCACCGGTGTGGTTGACTACGACGGCACCTTCTACCTGCCCACCGCCGATGCCTATCAGATAACCAACAACAGCGAGTTCGCCGTTGAGGTTACCGACATCGAATGGCAGTGGGAGCAGGGCGCGGACAATATGTTCGCCAATGTTGACGCGATGAGCTCTCAGGTCAAGCTGGGCGGCAGCAGTCTGATTCATAGCTTCGGAGAGGGTCTCCTTACAGAGAGCGTCACCGACGGCGAGATTGCCGCAAACAACCGTCTCCCCCTTGATTGGGATATGTTCCTTGGAAACGGCAACTACATCCGCAGCAAGAACACCGAGCAGGTTGCCACAATTATCTATACCATTGATATGGCACAGAACTGAGCAAGGGAGGACGGCTGATGAGCAAGAAAAACAATCCTAATCATGGCAAGGGAAAGCCCGCGCCCAAGGCAGACAGCTCCGAGCCCCTGACCATTGAATCGCTTCTGGACGACATCGAGCTGGAGGAAAGCCAGATGGAAGCCCTTTTCCCGGGTATATCTGATTCCATTGAGGAGCTTGACGATCTGGGAGATTTCGATGCCGAGCCCACAGCCGAAGGGCTGACAGGCGCGGACGATGATTTCGACGATTTCGACGACCTTGATGATCTTGGCGAATTGGACGATCTGGACGGCTTTGACGATTTCGATGACTTCGATGATGATGAAGCCACCCCTGACGAGCCGGAAGAGAATGAGCCGACAGACGAAGCTGCCGAGGAAAAAACCGACCGCTCAAAAGCCACATTTGCCGATGTGGTGGCTGCGCTGAAGGGTCTGGTTGCGGGAAACAAGGACGGCGGCGAAAGGAAGAACAACCGCCCGCTGCTGCTGGCAATCATCGGTCTGCTGATTATCCTTATCATCGTGCTTCTCATGCAGAACTGCGGCTCCTGCGAAAGGGGCGGCAAAAACGACGACTGGTTTGACACCAGTGCCATCGAAGGTACTCTCCCGGGCAAGACTCCGGAGGAGATACAGGCTATGCTGGACCAGATTGTCGAGGAGGGTATGTTCAACGTGTCCATCGCTCCGGTAATCATCTTTGAGGACGCCGAGGGCATGGGACAGGCCCGCATCGAGAATATCCCCGCCAATCATTATAATATGAGTGTGAAGATCACTCTGGACAAGACGGCAGAAACGGTATACCAGTCCAAGGGCATACGCCCCGGTCAGTATATCGAGTATATCACCCTGCAAAAGGTACTCCAGCCCGGTGAATATGATGCCACCGCACTGTTCTCTGCCCATGACGCGGACAGCCTCAAAGAGCAGGGGCGCGTTGCGGTGAAGATTAAGATCATCGTAGAGTAGCCTTAGGTACCCAATTACGGAAAGGAGGCGTGGAAGGAAAGGAACGCACTTTTATCCCAACGGGCTGGAACCCAAAATTTGTACTCTATTAAATCAATATAAAGGAGAAAACTACCATGAAAAAGACCCTTGCATTAATTCTGGCATTTGTTATGTGCCTCTCCGTCGGAATGATGGCTTTCGCCACCGAAGTTTACGACGAGGACGATGCAGTTGTCGACTCCGCAGTGAGCGAGCTGGTTTCCGCAGGCGATGCCGAGACCAATGTTGACATTCTTGTCAATTCCCAGAACATCAGCGTTACCGTTCCCATGAGATACGCCATCGTTGCAGACGTCAAGGGCGGCGATTGCCTCGTTCCCACCGACGGCACCTACTACCTGCAGAACAACTCCGCTCTGCCCGTTAAGGTCACCGCTGCTGAGATCAACGGCATGAACGACGACGAGTGGACCCTCGTTGCTGCTGCCAACACCGGTCTGCCCACCGGTGCTCTCAATGAGCTGTACATGACCCTTACCCCCGAAGACGGCAGTGCTGTCTGGAATCTTGCAAACGCATACCCCACCGGTTGGGTCATCGGCGCTGCTACCACCGTTGACAGCACCTTCACTCCCACCAAGCTGAAGATCGACATCGACGCAACCTCCTCCATGCTCAACTCCACCAACGATGCTGAGGACGCTTACGTCATCACCTACACCTTCGCTGCTGAATAATCAAACCGGTTAAATTCGGTCAGAACTGTATAACCTACGGAACAGCCCCGCACGCAAGGCTGTACGCTTGGCGTGCGGGGCTCCTGAAATCCTGCTGAATGGGGATATGTCCAATGCAGAACAAAACAAACAACGCAGCGGCAAAGGGCCAGAACAACAGGCTGCTTTATGCGATTCTGGCGTGTCTGGTGCTTATCATTATATTACTGATAATACTGCTGCTGCATTCCTGCCCCGGCGGGGACCACGAATACACCGACTTTGACCGCGACCCCAACGCACTTATCGGTCAGCTTGAGGGGAAGAGCCCCGAAGAGATTCAGGCCGAGCTTGACCGCATTGTGGAGGAGGGAATGTTCAACATCTCCATCAATGCCACGCCGGTATTCAAGGACGGCAGTGCCAAAGGCAACCTGCGCATCGAGAATATTCCGGCAAACCACTACAACATGAAAGTAACCATCACCCTGGACGAAACCGGCGAGGTCATATATAAGAGCGGCATCATCGAGCCCAACCATCACATTGAGAATGACAAGCTCGAGATTGTCCTGCCCAAGGGCTATCACGCGGCAACCGCCGTGTTTACCGCCTACGAGCCCGACACCAATGAGCTTGTGGGGCAGGCGGCCGCCAAGATCAATATCCTTGTAGAAAACTAACCGGATGCGGCGAACAGTATCAGCCAGAGCTGCAATGAAAGGAGACACAAGGTCATGAGAAAAATATTAAAAGAGCTGTTGCTTCTTTTTATGTGTGTGGCTTTGGTCATCACTATGCCTGCGATTGCCTCGGCGTCAGGCAGCCTTGACCCTCAGCCCAGCGTGGGCGAAGGGGCAGAGGTAGGGTACGATGAAAACACAGGTGCCGTTCAGGCAACCACCGATGTTTCCATTCTTATCGCCGGCGCTATCAGTATTATCAGCCAGACGGAGGATTGCTACATCGCCGTTGGTGACGACCTTGAGCTGGACGTTGACGTGGAGGGTCTTGACCCCTTTTCCTACGAGTGGGAGGTAAGCACCGACGGAGGTGCCACATGGCAGCCCGCCCCCGGAGCGACCGACTCCGACAAGTACCAGATCACCGATGCCCAGCTTAATCCCAACGACGCTGACCAGCCCTACATCTACCGTGTCACCATCACCGACAGACAGGGTCATGTCACTGACACGCAGATCAAGGTTGCTGTGCGCGAGGACGCGGACGAGTTTACCTATCGCCGTATCCTCGACAGAACCGACAAGGTTGCGGTGTCCGCGTGGATGCTCACCACCACCAGACTTTCTGCCGAGCCCCTCGACGAGGACTCCCTCGCCTACAAGGAGCTGTACAGTCATCTGACCCCCGGAAACCTGCCCATAAACGCGGTTGACCTCTCCCTGTACAACGATGTTCAGCCGGAGAACCACTTCATGGGTAAGCAGAAGGTGGAGTTCCTTGTCGGCTCGGAGTATGACGGGCAGACACTGAAGGTGTTCCAGCTTGTGGACGGCAGCGTCAAGGAATACTCCGCAACGGTTGTTGACGGCGTGCTGACCATCGAGGCAGACAAGCTCTCCCAGTTTATGGTGGAGGCTCCCGCCGAAGATGCCAGAATAATCACCGTCACCGCCGGCGCAGGCGGCTCTGCATCTCCCTCCGGCGAGATTACAGTTGCCGACGGCGGCAGCCATACCATCGTATTCCTGCCCGATGAGGGCTATGTTGTTGATGAGGTGCTGGTGGACGGAAAGCCCGTTTCCGTCAGCGGCAACAGCTACAAGTTCACCAATGTGCGTGATGACCACACGCTGGACGTTTCCTTCAAACAGGTGGTTTCCACCGGAGAAACCCACGAGGTCACAGTCACCGCAGGCAAGAATGGCTCTGTTTCCCCTGCCGGCACATCGTCTGTGGTTGACGGTGAATCCTTCACCGTCAATATCTCCCCCGATGATGGCTATGCCATAGGCAGCGTGCGTGTCAACGGCGTTGTACATGAGGTCATAGGCGACACCTTTACCCTCTCCGCTGTCACAGAGGACACCGACATAGTCGTTTCCTTTGTAAAGGACCCCAACATACCCGCCTATGTCAAGCACACCATCAAGGCAACCGCGGGCGAGGGCGGAAGCATCAGCCCCGCAGGCAACGTAAGCGTTTCCACCGGCAGCGATATGTACTTCTACTTCGTGCCCGACGAGGGCTATGTGGTCGACATGATATGCGTTGACGGTATGGACGTTCCCGATGTTGACGGCTCCTACCACTTTGTCAACGTGGTCGGCGACCACACCATCAGCGTCACCTTCAAGCCGGGCGATGCCCCTGAAAAAGAATATGTCACCATCACTGTCATTCAGTCGGAGAACGGAAAGATAAGCCCCGCCGGCAAGGTAAAGATTCCCGTTGGCGGCAGCCAGACCTTCCACTTCACTCCCGACAGCGAGTATTGGATACAGGGCATTTACGTCAACGGCAAGTTCGTTGCAAGGAACAACCTGAGCTACACGCTGAGAAATCTGACCGAGGACGCTACCATCAGGGTCAAGTTCGGACACATTGCAAGCATTCCCACCGGCGACACCCCCACAGGTGTTTTCGTGCTGGCGTGGGTACTGCTGGCTCTCTCAGGCAGCGCGGTGTTCTACCTGCTCTTCATCATGTTCCTGCGGAAGAAAGAGGACGAAGAAGAAAACGAGGCCGCATAACTGCTCGATTTATCAGGCAATGTGAGAATAGTGTGAGAATTATGCGGGAGTTATTCCCAATTCTACACCAATTCCATTAATTGATAACGATTAAATTGTGCTTTTGGTTATATTTTTTAGTCCGAATTAATTATCTCCATAAATAAGGTCGGACGAGGGCGCAGATATGTACAGTTGTGCGGTTGACAACGCAAAAACATACAGTTATAATTATAAGGTAAGTCAGAAGGTTCCTGTGAAAGGAATAATTAAGCCGCGCAAATGCGGCAGATGGAGGTTTCGTATATGAGAAAAAGCTCGAAAATCCTCGCACTGGTTCTCGCGCTGTTCATGCTCATCTCGGCTCTGCCGATGACAGCATTTGCGACAACAACCGAGCCCAGCGCACCGACCGAGTCTACAACATTTGACCTGGTCATCGACGGCAAAGATGGTGTCTACGAAGACGACGCGGATGTAACCTATGACGTTGACATGGGAGAGGCACCCACCGGTACCGCTCTCTATGACAATAACGCACCTGTCGGTCTGAAGCTGGACTGGGATGCATGGGAAACCATTTTTGAGGGCATTACCGACCTTCAGGATGTTACCTTTACACTTTATGGCGAGACCTCTAGTTCCGCTGTCGCCTCTGGAACTGACCTCAATAGCGTCAGCTACAAAAATGAAGAGGAGCTCGCCATCGTCAGCGACTACAGCAAGGTTCGTGTACTGAATGTATATCCTATTCCCGAGTCCGAGCACTTGCTGAAGGAATGGCTGACCAAGGCTTATAAAGATTCTGGAAAGGAATACACCGAGTGCTTCCGGATTGATACCGTCCTGCTGGACAAAGCAGCCATCAAGGGAGATTCCACTGCTGTTTCGTATAGTGATATTACTGATTCGGATAAGAATGTTCTTGCGAAACATTATAACAAAAAGAACTTCAATGAACATTTCAAAGAGATCCTCTTTGTTGACGAAAAGGATCCCGAATATGACGAAAAAAATCCCTACAGGTATGACGTTATCTTCTTCGGTACCTCCGACGGTAACGGCGACCTTGCAAAGCATGGTGCAAACAGACAGTTCCACGACCTTTCCAAGCTTGCATACAATGCTGTTGATGATTTCATCAAGGCAGGAAAGGGTGTTCTGTTCGGTCATGACACCATCTGCTCCGCTGACCATCTTAATGGTAATGATACCGATGGAGTAGGCTTTGAGAATTTCGCCCAATTTGCCAGCTATCTTGGCATTCACTGCCTGACTGGTGAGGAACAGGACGCTGCGAATAAATTGAGGGCAAACGAAGAAGCTACCCCCATAATAAAGGTTACAAAAAACGACGGTGTTCTGACCAGATATCCCTTCAATATCAAAGGTGATCTGACGGTCCCCCCGACTCATACCCTCTATCAGGGAATTAAAGCAGGCGATCCCAATGCTCCCACAGTATGGATGGCGCTGCAGGATGTACCAAGTGATTACGTGCTTGGTAAAGACAAAGATGGAAATAATATCTATGGTGACGCTGACGACACATATTTTATTGACGGAAAGCCCATTGATGGTGTATATTATTCCTTCAATGCTTACCTGATGAGCAAAGACAATGTTGCTATGATCCAGACCGGTCACAGCTCCCATGTTGATGATGTTCCGGACGCTGACATTGCTCAGGAAGGACGCGTTATTGCCAATACCCTCTTCTACCTCAAGCAGAAGAATCTGGAGCACTATTCCAATGTTGGTAACTTCATGGATAATGCTCCACCTAAGATCACCAATGGTAAGGTTGCCTTGATCGAGGACTCCTTTGATCCCTGCGATCCGTTTGAAGAGTATACCGAAGAAGAGATCTATTCACAGACCTTTGATGCTGAAGTTACTTTCTCTGCAGCTGACCTCGGTACCGCCTACAATTACTGGGTCGAGGCTAACAGCAGCAATGGGGTTAGCCGTAACTCCAACGAAGTAAAGGCTCTTGCCATCTCTAACCTCAAGGGCTATCTGGTATCTGTCGACCAGGAGAATGCAAGCAAACGCGACGACATGATTAATAAAGCAACCAATGAATATGGTGTCATTACTGTCCATGTTCCTGCAGACGGTGCTCCCGAGAAGGAAGAGGTAACACTCAATCCCGATAACGTTCCTGCTCTGCGTCTTCCGGTATACAAGCAAGAGGAAGATGGCAGCTATACCATTCCGAAATACAGGGTACACATTGTTCCCGTTGACAATGCCAACAATCCCGGCGGAGAAGTCATTCTGACGATAGACCTCAGTGAGCTTTATCCCACCCCCAAGGTTTCCACCAAGATTGAGCCGGTATTCCCCGAGGGCGATCCTGTCTCCAATCGCGTTGTTATCGAAGAGAAGACCGATCCCGACACCGGTGCTAAGACTAAGACCACTACCGTTCACTACTATCCCGGCAACTATATTGACAAGCCTGACAAGGACAGCAAACGTCAGGAAGACACCATTATCGACCTCAGCGCCATCACCGGTGTTGATACAGGCGAGCGTAAAATCATTGGTGATTTCCAGATCGTTGACAAGGACGGCAATGTTATTAAGAGCAAAGATAACATCGAAGCTACTCCCGCTCTCGGCTATCCCATCGAGGAAGAGCTGACCGTTGCAATTAATGATATCTATTCCGAAGAAGACTACTACGAGGACGGCGAGTTTACCGCTACCATCGTCTGGGTAGACGCGGAAACCGGTGAATTCGTTGCCAGCGACGAGCTGAAGATTATCATTCATCGTCCCGACTACAGAGTCACCTTCTCCTACAAGGGCTATGACAGCGAGGGCGAGGTTACCAACAAGGTTGAAACTCGGTACTATAATTACGGCGAAAGGATCACAAATGTTCCTTTCCCCGGTGAACGTCTTTACGAGAAGGTTAATAAGATAGCTCACGACTTCCTGAAGTGGACTGAGGACGGCAACAATGCCAACTTCAATATCCCTGTAACAAAGAACAGAGATTTTGTTGCACAGTACAAGACCGTTGTACTTGCGCAGCCCGGTACTCCTACCACTCAGCCCACCTATCCCTCCTGGCCTCCCGTTGTAGATACTCCCGAGGACAGCCCCAAGGTTGAGCTCGAGCGTCTCGGCGGCGAAGACAGAATCGACACCGCTATCGAGATCAGCAAGGCAGGCTGGGACAAGGCAAAGGTCGTTATCCTTGCTACCGCCAACCAGTTCCCCGATGCCATGGCAGGTGTGCCTCTGGCAAAGGCTGTTGACGCTCCCATCCTGCTCACCGTTAACGGCAAGCAGCTTGAGGCTGAGGTCAAGGCTGAAATCGCACGTCTTTCTCCCGAGAAGGTTTACATTCTCGGTCAGACTGATGCTGTCAACGCCAACATCGAGAACGAGCTCAAGGCTCTCTACAACGTAGAGCGCGTCGGCGGCAAGGACCGTTTCGGCACCGCTGTTGAGATCGCCAATGAGATGGAAGAGGTTTACGGTGTTAAGCCCAATGCAGTTTACTTCGTCCGTTCCGACCTGTTCCCCGACTCCCTCTCCGTAAGTGCTGTTGCAGCTATCGAGCACAACCCCATCCTCTACGTTGCTCCCAACGGCAAGGTTGATGCTCCCACCACCGATTACTCCAAGAGAATCGCAAAGAAGGCTACCATCATCGGCGGCATCGACGCTGTCAATGAGACCGGTGAGCTGAATATCAGAAACCTGTTCGACGATGTTGACAGAATCTACGGTCACGACCGTTATGCTACCTCCGTCAACGTCTGCACCGCCAAGAACGATCTGTTCACTGGCGATGCTACCGCCCTTGCAACCGGCCTGAAGTTCCCCGATGCTCTCACCGGCGGCGCATTCGCAGCCAAGAAGAACATCCCCGTTCTGCTGGTCAACGGCAAGGTATCTCCCGAGCTGGCCACCTATCTCTACAACCGTCCCATCAAGACCCTCTACGTCTTCGGTGAGAAGCTGGCTGTTTCTGATGATGTTGCTTACGGCGCTCTGCAGTATTGCAAGTATCTTGACAAATAAGATACTGCTCAATGCAGTAGATATTGCTCAAGGCATCAGATAACTAAAAAATTGCGGACGTGAAGTTCATGTGGGCTTCACGTCCGCTTTTTGTTTTCTGTCCGAGCCATGTGACAAAAGGAAAAAACAGCAGAAGCATCAAACCGCAGGCGTGTGTGCGCTGTGCGATGGGTGCTGTCTGCTGCCTTGTGTGTTTGTGGACAGAGGGTTATTTCAGGTAATATCTGCCGTCCTCGGTCTTGCCCAGTATGCCGTGGTCTACCATGCGCTTTGTAACGAGGGAGAAGCCGTTGGGGTTAACGATTCCCGCCTCAGCGAAGGTTTTTGCTGTGGCTTCGCTGGTTGCGTTGGCTTGCCTCAGTTTGTTGATGATGTGATTTCTCCGTATCAGCGGAATGGGCGGCACGAAAAATACTGCCATTGTTATTCTCCTTTCGGTTGGTTGGTTTGTTTGTGTGATTTGTGGTATGCAATACCGCGCCAGCTGCCCGATTCAGGGACAAATCTGCGGAACAGCTGGTCGTGGTTACTCATCGTTGATATGGGGTCTGAATCGGCTTTTGAGGGAGGAAGGATGCCCATTATCATCAACATGATGGAAAGAAAGCGGTGTCATTGTTACCTTCCTGTGCGAACGACATTCCTCGATCAATAATGGCAGGTCGTCGCTTTTTATCCATTCCTCACTGAAGCCGCAGGCGCAGCAGATATATCTGTCAACCCGCGCACCGGCAAGTCTGAAACCGGAGCCTAACTGGATATTGTTGCCCGCAGCGGAGGTGTACAGCATACCTTTTGCGAGAATGATCTCCTTGCAGCCGCACTTGGGGCATTTTCCTGTGTTTTTCATTGTCAGCAAACCTCCGTTGTATTCATCTGAACAGCGATTCAAATATCTCAAAGGTATCGTCGCTCATTTTCCGCACGAAGCCCGCCAGTGAAATGGCGGTCAGTCTGCCGTTTTTGTCCAGCTTCAGCGGCTTCTGCGTGGATTTGGTCTTGCCGAAGAGCATGGTGGATACCGTTTCGATGGGGATAATACGGGGGCAGATTTCTGTGCCTGTGCCGCTTGCCGCCGTCTTTGCGCAGCAGGATTTTGGCACCTGATGGGGCAGGTGGGGCACTTCCTCAAGCTGGTTTTCGTAGTATATGCGCTCAATATTGGCAGGCAGTTCTTCTATGACCTTGCCGTCCTTTCCCATGTGGCTGGCGTGGGTTTCATCGACAAAATAGCCGCTGCCATGCTCCCACATGACAAAATCGCCATATGTTCCGTCCTTGTGGTACAGCACGCCCGCGGGAATGAGCGAGGACTGATAGGTGCCCACCTCGCGCATGAGGTAATCAAAGGCGCACTCGATGTGCTCCACAGCAAGGCGTGCCATGACTGCAAGGGTGCCGTCCTTGAGGGTCACGGGGTAGATTACATCACCCACCCTGACCGAAGAGATGTCGGGCATTGTGGTGTGCTGGCTGCCGTATACCACCTTCAGCGGGCCGCTGTCCCCTGCCTTTTGCAGCGACTTGATGTAGTCGCCCGCCCAGTAGACCATGTATCCTGCCATGTTTTGCGTCCTCCCTTTGGTTATGTAAGACAAAGCAGCGTCACGCCTGCTCTATCCATGTAAACAGCTTGTCAAGAGCCTTGTTGGTTGCCCTCGTTTCAAGGAACATACCCGCGCTGTAGGCGGAATGGGTGTCTAGTTTGTCAACTACATCATACAGCTCACATTCCATGCCCAGTGCATTGGCCTTCTCATAGAAATCCTCGGACATGGAGTAGTCGAGCAGGCCGTCGTGGCGGCTGTGTATCAGCAGCATGGGTATGATGTTCTTCTGCAGGAATGAGCAGGGCTCACCCAACGAGCGGTCGTAGCCCTTGGCAAAAAGCTGGCCCAGCAGGGTGCGCACCGTCCATGTCATGCCCTTGCGGAAGGACAGAGGGCCGGCCACGCCGATATAGCCGATTATGCAGTCGGTGTCAATGGCGTACTTCTCCTGAAACACTCGGTCGTAGCACAGGGCTGCTGCCAGATGGGCACCTGCGGAGGGGCCGGTGACAATGATTTTCGAGGTGTCCACGCCGCAGTCCGCAAGGTATTTCTTGGCCTTGACAAAGCCTGCGCACACGTCCTCGGTCTGGCAGGGGTACTTGTGCTTGGGGGAAAGGCGATAGCCAAGGGAGATACAGTGATAACCCTCCTTTGCAAAGTGCTGACCCACAAAATCGAAATCCTTGGGGTTGCCTGCGTTCCACCCGCCACCGTGTATCCATACGACCACCTTGTCGCTTTTGGCGGTCAGCGGCGCATAGTGAAGAAAATACTGGTCGCGGTGCTTGCCGAAGGACACCTTTTGCGGCTTGACAAGCTTTTTCACCTTTGCCATCTTGCGGTACAGCGCCGTATAGCTGAACATCTCCCGCCAGTAATCCCTGTTCATCTTTCTTTACTTCCTTTCTTTCCTGCTTAGTGCTTTTAAACGTGACATTGACACAAAATTAACGATACATTATAATTGTACCCGTGATTTTGCCTGTTGTCAACCTTGCAGGGGGATTTTACGGCGCGTCGCAGGCAGTAGGCACTCCGCATTGTTTCTCCCCAACCGGTACTGGACAAAATGGTTATTTTGTAGTATAATAAAAAGACTGTACAGTGTGTATTGCTGTATCACAAAAACACAGGCAAGAGGTACCCTTATGTCTGATTCCTACAAGAAATACCGCCCTCTGGCCCCGCGTCCCAATCTGCCCGACCGCCGCTGGCCCTCACGCACCATCGAAAAGGCACCGCTGTGGTGCAGCGTTGACCTGCGCGACGGCAATCAGGCACTTATCGAGCCCATGGGCGTGGACGAAAAGCTGCGTATGTTTGCCGAGCTGGTGCGCATCGGCTTCAAGGAAATAGAAATCGGTTTCCCCTCCTCAAACGACACCGAGTTTGAGTTTACCCGCACCCTCATCGAGGGCGGGCACATACCCGATGATGTTACCATTCAGGTGCTCGTGCAGTCGCGTGAGCATCTTATTCGGCGTACCTTTGAGGCGATACGCGGTGCGAAGAATGTCATAATCCACCTATACAACGCCACCTCCGAGCCGGTGCGCCGCATCGTTTTCGACCGCACGCCGGAAGAGGTGACCCAGCTTGCTGTGGACGGTGCGCGGCTTATCCGCACCATGTCCGACAAGCTTCTTGAGGAAATGATGGCGGAGGAAGAGGAGGACACCGCCCCCGCCGAAAGCCAAGCCCAGACGGAAGAAATTGCCCCCGCACAGCCCGCAGAGGAAATGGTGGAAGCGGCAGAAGAGACCGTTGAGGCAGCCGCAGAGGAAGAGCCCTGTGCGGAAGCAGCCGAAGATGCCGCGGCAGATGAAACCGAAGCAAAGGCTGAAAGCAAAGCGACAGAAGAGGAAAAAACAGAAAGAATACAGCCCATTATTGATGGTGACCATGTGTTCTATCCCATTCCGCCCGCCCGCCCGCGCCCTGTGTCCGATTTTGTGACACCCGCCGAGCCGGAGACGGAGGAAGAAACGGAGGACGAGGACGACGGCAGGTTTACCCCCATTCCTCCCGCACGCCGGGGCAGAGATGACCGTGCCGCCGCTGACCGCGAAGAAAACCCCGCCGACAAGCCCACAGCGGCAGAGGATACTCCCGCCGCCGAAGAGCCCGCTCCCGCCCGCGCAAGCGTGTCGCTTTTCAGCTCCATTTCCCATGCTCTCAGCCTGTTTGCCGACGAAAAAGGTGCGGCAAAGGAACAGCCCGCCGCGTCTGCTTTACAGGAAATTATGCGCGTGGAAGAGAAATTGCAGGAAATAGCGCAGGGAGAAACTGAGAAAACGCAGGAAAATGCGGAAGAGGGAAGCGAGAATCCCCCGGAAACCCCTGAAATAGTAATCGAGCAGCAGGAAGAAACCGAGCAGCAGGAAACTGCTGACAGCACAGAGCAAAATAGCGAAGAAAAGAAAAATAGAAAACCCGCAATAAATATCCGCTACGAATACAGTCCGGAGTTCTTCTCCGCTACCGAGCCGGAATACATAGTAGAGATATGCGGTGCGGTGCTGGACGCACTGGGTGCCACCGCCGAGCAGCCGGTTATCATCAACCTGCCCTCCTCGGTGGAGCTTTCCACCCCCAACATCTTTGCTGACCAGGTGGAATACTTCTGCCGCAAGCTGCCCGACAGGGAGCGTGCCATAATCAGCGTACACACCCACAACGATCAGGGCACAGGCGTGGCGGCGGCGGAGCTTGCAATGCTGGCGGGCGCGGAGCGTGTGGAGGGCACCCTCTTCGGCAACGGAGAGCGCACCGGCAACTGCGACCTTATCACGATGGCACTCAACCTGATGACACAGGGCATCGACCCGCAGCTTGACCTCTCCGACCTTGTGCGCATACGCACCGTCTACGAACGCTGCACCCGCATGCATGTCTACGAGCGACAGCCCTACTCGGGCGAGCTGGTGTTCACCGCCTTCTCCGGCTCTCATCAGGACGCCATCAGCAAGGGCATGGCGTGGCAGGAGTCGGGGCGGTCGCAGTGCTGGGAAGTGCCCTATCTGCCCATGTGCCCCGCCGACATCGGGCGGCAGTATGAGCCCATTATCCGCATCAACTCCCAGTCGGGCAAGGGCGGCGCGGCATTTGTGCTGCAGCGTCAGTTTGGCTATGTGCTGCCCCGAGATATGCACCCCGAGTTTGGTATCGCGGTCAAGCACGCCGCCGACGAGCGTGGCAGCGAGCTGACGGCAAACGATGTGCTTGAGCTGCTGCACCGCGAGTACATCGACATACACAGCCCCTATGCGCTGGCGTCTCACTCCCTGTCCGATGCCTCCGGCAGTGACGGCTCTGTCACCACCTTCCGCGGCGAGTTATCCTGTCACGGCAAGCTTATACCCATCGAGGGCAGCGGTAACGGTCCTGTTGACGCATTCTTTGACGCACTGGGCATGGCGGGAATTGAAGGATTCCGCTTCGTCAGCTACCACGAGCACGCCATCGGTGCGGGCTCGGACGCACAGGCTGTGGCGTACATTGAGCTGCGCACCCCGCAAAACCGCACAGTGTTTGGCGTAGGCGTAGACCGCAGCATCAACCTAGCGTCCATCAAGGGCGTGCTGTGCGCCGTCAACCGCGCTTTCAGAATGAAGTAGAGGAGAGGCTTGCGAAAGCCGCCCACTAAATAAACAAAACAATGCGCCCGCACCTGACAAGAAAAAAACAGGTGCGGGCGTGTTTAAATTATCTCAATAATGAGAGGAAAATTATTCCTTCTCAAAGTTAGCCACAATCTCCATGTCTTTGGAGAGGGTGAGGGTGATTGCGCTCTGGTCATCGCTGATGTCGCCGCTCCAGCCGGTAAAGATGTAGCCCTCGGCGGGGGTGGCGGTGAGGTTGATGGGGTATTCGGCGAAGTATTTGCCCTGCCACGCGCCATCGGTGAGGTCGGGGGTGACGGTGCCTACCTGCACTGTGCCGCCCTCCGTTTCGCTTGCGCTGAGGGTGATGTTCTTTGCCTCGCTCAGCTCGTAGCCCTCCTGCAGCATGGTTACGGCGTAGTCGTAGCGTGTGCGGACGAAATCTCTGATGACGTTCAGCTCGTTACGGAAGTAATCATCGCCCCAGCCGACAGCCCATGTGGGACCGTTGCGCTCGTACTGCTCGTTGATGTAAGGGGAGATGACGCTCTTCATCTCGTCAAGTGTTGCAAGGGCACTCTCAGGGTTGAAAGCGGTGTTGCGCAGATCCATGTAGGTGTTGATAAACTGCGGACGGAACTGCTCGTTCTCCATCAGCTTGTTGAGCATCAGGCTCCAGCCCCAGTCTCTGCCCTGCACGTCCTGCAGATTGTTGTAGGTGGCATCGCCCTTGTCCTTCTGGTAACCAAAGGCAAAGTCGCTGTCGTTGAGGAGGAAACGCCACCTGCCATCAGCATATTCGCACTCGGGGTCAGGCTCTCTGGCACGCCAGATGCGGCAGTTGTTGCCGTCATAGGGACCGTCGCCGTTGTCGATGTAAAGCTGCACTGCCATGTAGTCGATGTAGCTCTGCAGGTCAACGGTGTCGCAGAACCACTGGTAATGCTCGGGCTGGGTGAAGTCACGCCAGTAGAAGCTGCCCTTCAGCTCGTTGTACAGCTCCACGTCCTCGGGCTCGCCGTCGTCAACCTCGTTGTTCTTCATCACAATGGCGTTGTCCTTGTCCACACCGTAGTTGTCCTCGACAAAGTTATCGGAGTAGTCCTCGGTGATGCAGTATATGCCCCAGTATTCGCCGTTTATAAATACGATGCAGAACTCGGCACCCTGTGTGGCAAAGGCTCTGTCGGGGACAAGTGCCTGAACAAAGGGGTCACGCAGGAGGGTGTGGTAGTTGTCGTTGCCGCCGTTGCGCAGGTTGAAGGTCTTGAACTTCTCCAGCGGCTCTTTGGCGGATTCGGTGACAAGACCGGGGATTATGGGATAGGAGAAGCGTTTGGGGCCGTAGTCCTCACGGGCGTACAGGCGGAAGCTCTTCTGGTAGTAGGTGCGGGTGGCAGAGCCCATGATGCGTATGCCCATCGGCTGCTCGATGGCGAAGGAGCCGTCGGCTTCGATAAGCTGCATATGCACCTCGCGCTCCCAGTCGCGTCCCTTCTGGGAGAAGTTGCCCTGCAGCTCCCATGTCTGGGCGGTGGGGGCATCAGGGTCGGTCATCATCCAGTCGGCGTAGTGCTTGCCCAGAACGTAGATGCCTGTTTCGTAGTCGAAGAGGCTGTCACGGTCAAGCACAAGGGATATTACCTTGATGTCCTCATAGGGCATACCCACGAGGTAGGTCTCGGTGGTGACAGGGCTCATGCTCTTGCCGTTTCTTGTGAAAGCGGCGGCACGAATGACTGTGCCCTTGGCAACGGTGCCGGGAACATGGTCGGTTTCTCTGGTGATTTCGTAGGTGTCTATGGCAGAGAGGTCGTTGGGCTGGTCGGAGCGGTCGGTGATGACCATGCCCTCTTCAGGGAATTTTGGAGACTCGGCGGTGGGCATACTGCCGTCAAGGGTGTAGCGCACAACGGTGCGTTTGTCGGTGGTGACGGTCAGGGTGAAGTCCTCGTCATAGGAGCCGGTTTCGTGGCTGAAAACCGGTGCGGAAAGCTCCTTGTCGACAGGTGCGAAGATTTCCATGGGGGCATTGCAGCCTGCGGAAAGGCAGACGGCTGCGATGGTAAGCATAGAGAGCAGAATGGCGATGATACGTCGTTTCATGTTGTAGGTCCTCCATGTTTGTTTTTTTGGGGGGCTGCCCTCATTATACTATACCCCCGCCTGCCTGAACAATGCTTTTGCGCAGATACACGCACGCCATTTCCTTAATCTTTCATTAATATTCCTGCAAAAATCGTGCCCTGCCGCTTAAGTTGGCGGCAGGGCTTGACTGACAGGCAGAAAGAACGGAAAAAAGAAAAAATCAGCAGTAGCCGTGGCTGGTGTGCTGCCATTCGCCGTTGGCGTCTCTGGTCAGTATCCACTTCCAGTCGGTGTAGGTGCTGTTGGCACGCAGCGAGCCGTCACCGCCGCTGGAATCCACGTCGAATGAGGACAGCAGCACGATAACTTCCTCGCCATCATAATACTCCATTTCAGCCTTGGTTATCTCATCACCCGCGTAGTAAAGCTCGGTCAGCGTGCAGCCCTCAAACTCCCGGAAGAAGTAGTGCTTGGTCGCGGCTATGGCGTTGGCAATATCCCTCTGGGTGTATATGTCGGAATGAACCTCGGTGGTGTGGACACGGCTTACATCTCCGAAGACGGCAACCGCCCCCCGAGGGCAGGATATGAAGGACAGCACAAGGCAGAGGAGCAGAGCACCGAGGACGGAAAGCAGTATCACCGAGGTGAGTTTTCTCCTGCGCCGCCGCCTTTCCATCTCTCTGGCACACTGGTTGTTGAGTATGGTAAGCTGGGTGACTATCTGTGCAAGGTCGGCATTTTCCTCTGGGGCTTTCTGCTCCTCGCCCAGCAGCTCTCCCACCGACACCTCAAACAGCTCCGCCAGCCTTTCCAGCATTATCGCATCGGGTACGGAGTACCCCTTTTCCCACTTGGAAACGGTCTGCCGCACCACATTCAGCTCCTGCGCCAGCGTTTCCTGCGAGTAGCCCTTCTGCTTGCGCAGGCTTCTGATATTTTCACTGAGCATTGATAAATGCCTCCTTTGACTTGGTAGGCTGATTATATACCCGCAGGGGCGAAAAAAGCAAGCAACGCAAATTAACACAATGTAAATCTGGCTTGGTTGTCAGGTTTTTCAGCCTATGTGCTTTCCGTTGTTTTTCTCCGTCTGAGGCTTCCTTTTCAGCAGCCTTATCCACCTTTTCTGCCTGTGTGCATAGAACATCTTCGCCCACAGATACACAAATGGCGTTTTCCACCCTGCGCCGATTTCCACCTCGTCGGTGTAGCGCACGGAGCCGCCGTCAATGGGCTGGATGAATATGCGGTGATTCCACACAGGCACATGGCGGTTGCCCTCTTCGGTGTATATGCCTCTGTCTTTGTCAAACTCAATTACGCTGATGGTATGCACACCAAAGGGTATCACACCGAAGAGGCGGAAACGGAACTCAAAGCGATGCCCCGGCTGCCAGACAAGGTCATCTGAGCCGTTCAGCGGCTTGAATGTGGCATAGGGAAAGGCGATGTGCTGCAGCGTGGAGAGCCTTTGTATGCGCTCATACACTTCCGTTTTTGATGCAGGGAAAACCGAGGTTTTTGTCACAACTCTGTTTTTCATAGCAGCTTACCTCCTGACGAACAGCCTGAAATCACAGCACTTTCCGCCTGTGCCGAGGGTCTGCGTTCTTTTCCACATCAGCCGTGGGTGCATATTGCCGTAGGTAATGTCGTCTGATTTGCAGAAGAACTGCGTGATTTCGGGGCAACCGTACCTTTTGCAGGTCTCAAAATAGGGGCAGACCAGCATATCACGGGCGAAACCTTCTGCGCCTTCAATGCGGGTCGAGCGGAAGCCCGCATTGCTGCCAAAGACTTTGTCCATCACCCTGTCGAATATCGCAGGGGCTTTTCGCCATATTCCGGTTTTCATCAGTCTGCGGAAAATGGCGGCTATACGTTCAAGGTCATCGAATGCCCAGCGGTCAAAAAGCTCCAGCGCCTCCGATGGGCTGCCGGTCTTTTTCACCAGTGCTTCATAAAAAGCAATGCAGGGCAGAATCTGCTCAAGATGGGTGTATAGTGCCTTGGGTGCCTCGCTGTTTTCCGCAAGCAGCTCGGCTGTGCGGGAGTATACGCCATCGAGCAGATGGGAAAGTCCGTTGCTGATAAAACGCTCCTCAAGGCTCTTGGGAAGATGCTGCTTTCTTATGGTCTTCTTTGCGGTGCGCAGTGCTTTGGTGTTCATATTGCTTGCTCCTTTGAGGTTGTATTTATTTCTGCCAGAAGTCTTTCGGGCTGAGTAAGCAGAGAGCCGTGCCCACAGTTATCAAACACCTTTACCCTGACCGATGGACACACGGATTTTATCTCTTCTGCGGTTTTCAGACACACCTTTTCCTCGCTTCCGCTCCATATATGCACGTTCGCCCCCTCAAATCGGGTGTAATCGAAATTGTAGCCGAGGGTATCGTACACCGTATTGAAAAGCGTAGTTCGTGATGTATCAAGATACATCATCTTCCGCAGCTCATCAACACCGATCAATCCAAGGGCTTTGACAAGCAGCTTCTGGTGCTTTGTCATCAGATTGTATATCAGTGCGGATTCGAGCTTTGCAGCACTCTTCCTCAGCCGACCCTTCAGAAACTGTGGTGTTTTCGTTACCGACAGCCCATCGACGATTATCGTTCCAAATGACAGCCGAGGGTCTTTGAGCAATTCCAGGGTGTACACTCCGCCCATTGACGCTCCGTAAAGAACATCTATCCTGCCGCCGTAGTTTTCCACCAGATACTCTGCCACCTGTTCAGCCTCATAGCTGCCGGTAGTGGCGTGCAGGGTTTTGTTTTCAGGGTCGTAGCCGTCTGCCGCAACAGCGATTATGTGATATTCCCTTTTGGCGATTTCGATAAGCGGTCTGAAGCTCATTTCCCATGTTGAGCACATGCCGTGC
>SVPT01000145.1 GCA_015065695.1 Oscillospiraceae bacterium
GCCGCCTGCTGCCGCCGCCTGCTCCAGAATACGCTCGGCGTTGCTTTTTCCGTTGTTGTTATCCATGCCAATCACACTCTCTATACTGATATAAAATAATAAATTAAATTGAAATCCAAGCTGCAATCCCAATGAATAATATGCGGTACATATTTATCATATGCCGCCAATATGAGGAATGTTACATATGAGAATACTGGTCGTTTCCGATTCACACGGCAGATGGATAAGGCTGTACGATGTGGTAAAGTCCGTAACCGATGCCGACACAATAATCCACCTTGGCGACGGAGCCGATGACGTGGAAAAATGCATGGACAGCATAAAAGGCTGCAGAATCATCAGCGTTGCAGGCAACTGCGACTTTTTCTCCCACGACCCCGAGATAAGGGTGCTTACCCTTGCTGATAAGCGCATACTATGCACCCATGGGCACAACTATCGTGTAAAAATGGGGCCTGACAGGCTGGTCTATGCGGCGATGGAGCAGAACGCCGACATTTGCCTCTTCGGTCACACCCACGTTGCTGAATGCTTCTTCCATGAGGGGATACATTTCATGAATCCCGGCTCGCTGGGCTCACCCCGCAGCGGAATACCCACCTACGGTGTTGTGGACATCACCGATGCCGGTATAGTGTGCAATATACGGGAATATCGTCAAAAATAATAGATTAATCCTAATAATAGATGTAGATGCCTCTTTACAGTGTGCGCAACATATGGTATACTAAAATCCTATAATGGCTGATAGTGTCATTTGACAGAGTTTGTCGGTCTGCCATGTGAAAAACGACGAGGGAGGTGTGAGTAATGAAGGTTCAGGTCAACGTCTGCCGCAATGGCGAGCAACCCCACAAGGCGCGTGAACGTGTCGAGGTCACCGTTGTGCGGCGCAGCGCAGTCCACCGAAAAGTGACTGCCGCCGCTGTGCCCCTTATCCCTGAGCCTGTACAGCATGTTCCCTCTCTCAAAGCAGTCGAGCAAGCGTCATATCCGCTGCCGGAGGAGCCCGTCCGCAGCACATACACCAGCCCATACAGCAATCCCGCCGACAGGTCGGACGAGTTTGATAGCTTCTTCTCCGACGTGACCACCAGTGCCGAGCGCAGTGCGCACACAGCCGGCTTTGAGCCGCAGGTATCCGATGCCATCGACCGTATTTCCGAGATGATTGAGGCAGAGGAAGAAAAGGTGCGTCTCCTTACCCAAGCCATATCCGAGGAGCAAGCGGCAGAAGCAGAAGAGGACTTTGCTCCTGCGGCTGTGGAAGAAGAAAGCACAGCCGATGAAGTGTATATTCCCGAGCCTGAAATCGCTCCCCCGATGCCTTTTGACTGCTCCCAAGCTGCTGAGGAATCGGAAAGCGAAGAGGAGGTGCCCTCTGCACAGCCTGAGGAAAACCTTTCCGCGCAGGACGAGACAGAAGACCATGCTGACGCAAGCATAAGCGTGCGTTTCTTTGACCGCGGAGAGAACGGTCAGCTTATCGAGGTTGACCGCTCGATGGCAACAGGGCAGGAGGTGCGCACCTACAACGGCGACAGGCTTACGCGCATCTGCGGCGTTATCAGGAAAAACGGCAGTGATACACAGCAGCCTCCGCAATCTCCGACGGAGGATAACACACTCTCCGATGAAACAGAAGAATAGACTGATTTACATAAAATAACACCGCCCCGATTTATTTTAGCAAAATCGGGGCGGCTTTTTTTGGGGTAAATTAGTTATTATGTAAATCAATGCACAGTGCAGAATAATCAGTTGGCGATGGTCTGGTGAACAGGGGTGGTCTGGTCGGTAATGGGCAGAAGCTGAAAGCCCTGCTGCTGCAGATGTTCGATTATCTCGGGCAGTGCCTCAACGGTGGTGGTTTTGGCGGGGGAATCGTGCATCAGTATGGTCAGCTCACGCTTTTTGCCTATGTCACGCTTTACGTTGTTGACGATAGTGGAACGCTTGACGTGCAGGGCAGAGGCATCGCCGGAACTTACGTTCCAGTCAAAGTAGCGGTAGCCTTTCTGCTCAAGGGAAACCGCAAGAGTTGACATAATACCCTTGCAGTATTTCTTGCTGACGGTGTTGCTTGAGCCGCCGGGAAAGCGGACAAATGTCGGTCGATAGCCCACCAGCCCCTCAACATATGTACCTATGCGATCAAGATCCTCAAAGTAAGCCTCTTCGCTGGCGTATATCTTTTCGTAGTCGTGCGTCCAGCTATGAAGCGCAATGGTGTGCCCCCGCTGGGCGATGGCTTTGTAGGTGTCCTCGTAGCCCTTGCGGTACACCACGAAGAATGTGCCCTTTACGCTATAGCGGTCGAGAATATCCAATATCTGTGCGGTGTTGTCGGAGGGACCGTCGTCAAAGGTAAGGTAGGCGGTCAGCGGCTTGTCTGCCTCAGACTGGGTTGCCGCAGTGGTGGTAGTGGCAGAGGGCAGCAGTACGGTCTGAATGGTGGAGGGGGCAGTAGTCGTGGTTGTTGTCGTTGTCGCTGTGGTGGTCGTAGTTGTGGTTGTCATGGTCGTGGTGCTGCTCGGCATCGGCTCGGTCTCGATGGATTCAAAAACCGGCTCATATGAATTGGAAAACAGCAGGGTGTCCAGCAGACCGTTGGTGTCGGTGATGTTCAGCACAGCGATAACAGCCAGCAGAGCTGCTGCCATGACCATCACGACAAGCAGAACCGTAAAGGCTTTGCTTTTGCCTTTTCTGTTCATTGATATTTCCTTTCGTAGGGCGGGTGTACCGGTTAATTTTGGGGCAGTCCATCAGGCGTTGCCAAATGAAAACTCATGGGTCGTTGTTTTATCTGCATCAAAAAAGCGGAATATGGCTTTGCCCTTTATTGGCCACCAGTCTTTATTTGCATACCTTTTGATAAGCTTTTTCGCAGGGGCAGAATTGCATTGCTCCGCAGTCAGGATATATGACCCGAACCATTTAATTCTCCGGCTGTCTGGCGATATAGCTCCAGCACGCACGTTCTTCCTGCCAGATAATCCTTTGTTGCTTCCAGCATTTCACTGAAATCTTCGTCCGAATAATCAAAATGCTCATGCCATGCTCCTATGGTAAGTGTCAGCTCATCTGCAATATCAATATATATGACATCTTCTCCGGAACTGCTTTTAACTGTGATACATATATCGTTCTCATTTAAGTAGATGTATTCGTCAGCCGGATCACCATACTCATGGACAGAAAAATCAAGACCTTCTATTATCTGCACAATCGTTTTTATGATTTCTTCATTGCTGTCGAAATTCATTGTGCGTACAAACCTTTCTCGATAGATGTAATAAAACCAATATCTGAATATCTCTGCGCGAGCTATTTCTTCAAAAAGGGGGCAAGGAAACTGATGCTGCGCTCTGCGCCGTTGGGGAAGCGCACCTTGTAGCAGCTATTAAGCTCGTCCAGTCCGATGACCTCTCCTGTGCCGAATACAGGGTGTTCAAGAGGGTCTCCCACAGCAAGCAGCTTGGTGTCCAGCTTTACCTCGTCCTGCTCGATAAGCTTGCGTGCCTCGTCCACAAGGTCAACGGGTAGCTCGGTTTCGTAGTGCAGCAGCTCCTTGTCGATGTCGAAGATAAAGCGGGAGGGGTACTTGATGGTGCCGCTGAGTGTAAGACCTTCGGAGTCGGATATGTA
>SVPT01000146.1 GCA_015065695.1 Oscillospiraceae bacterium
ACCACTACCACCACTGCGCCCACTGAGCCTCCTGCTTCAGGCGAGGGGCTGACCGAAAGCCATCCCGCACCGCGCTTTAAGAGCGGCACATACACCATGGTCAGCACTGTGACCAACAGCGAAACCTATGCCGATGCAGCGGGAGCAAAACTGTACGATGCATCCATGATGACACGCTACACCTACAGGCTGGATATTTCTGTGGGTGACGAGATTGTATGCAAGTACACCTTCAAGGAAATCTACGGCACAAGCTCCATCGGCGGCGAGACGGCTGTGGGCGTCAACACCGCCGACCAGAGCCTGAAAACCGCTGATACGTCTGTGTATTACGACATCATTGGCAAGAGCTTTACCGCCCGTGCTGAGGCAGGCGGCAAGCTGAAGTCGGTGGACGGCATTGCCCGGATATGTGAGGAGCTGCCCGCTGCTGCGTCTATCCTCAACGAAGAGCTGATGAGCACCCTTGCAGCCGACCTCTTCTACACCATGCCTGACACCTTTGATGCGGACACCCAGTGGCCCATGGTGCAGTATGGCATCACCAACACCTGCTCGGTCTCCGAGCTGCGTGACGGACGCTTCCTTATCAGCATTGCGGGCGGAGAAATCCCCCTGCAGGACCCCATCACCGACAGCGAGGGCTTTACCACCACCTACACCCTCGCAGAGCCGCTGAAGGGCACTATCTGGATGGACAGCAATGACCGTGCCATTCAGGAGCTGACCGCAAAGCAGAAAACCCTCGGCACACTTACCGACGCAAACGGAAACGGCGTATACTTCTCGCTTACCGCCAACACCGTATGCACCATTGAGCCTGCAAAGTAATGCCCTTTATCAATCTTGCAAAGGATTCCGAAACACATGAACACGACGCCTGAAATACTGCTGGCTTCTGCCTCGCCACGGCGCAGACAGCTGCTTGAACACCTGCACATTCCCTTTGTATGCACCTCCTGCGACGTTGACGAGACCATGCCCACCGACTGCTCCCCCGAGGAGGCGGTGCTGCGCATTGCGGCACGCAAGGCCTGCGCCGCAAGAGAGCTGCCCGAAAGCGAGGGGCGCATTATCATCGCTGCTGACACCATCGTTGTGCTGGACGGCGTGATATTCGGCAAGCCAACCGACGAAGAAGATGCCCGCGCCATGCTGCAGCAGCTTTCCGGCAGAAAGCACTATGTCCACACCGGCGTTTGCATCTTCCCGCCCAGCGGCGGCTCCTACACCTTCTGCGACACAACAGAGGTGCTGTTCTACCCCCTCAGTGAGGCGGCAATCGACAGATATATCCGCACCGGCGAGCCTATGGACAAGGCCGGCGCGTACGGTATTCAGGGGGACGGTGCCATGCTGGTTGAGGCTATATTCGGCAGCTACCACAATGTGGTAGGTCTGCCCATATCCCGTCTGGGACAGGTTTTGCAGAGCATTATCTGAAAAAAAACAAAGCACCCCCGCAGGCTTATACTATTAAATGATAGTATTATTACCCGCGGGGGCGTTTTTCAGGAAAGGACTGTTACTATTGCAGCTTAAGGTTATCGCCCATATGCGCAACGACTTTTCCACCAAGTTCGGGCTGCCCAGACAGAGCGGACTGGTGGAAGCCATTCGCGGACGCATTGTTTTCGAGGAGGATTACCGCGTGGCAGATGCCCTGCGCGGCATGGAGGGATTTTCTCATCTGTGGCTTATCTGGGGCTTTTCGGAGGCGGTGCGGCAGGACTGGAAGCCCACTGTACGTCCTCCGCGCCTTGGCGGCAACAAGCGGCTTGGCGTTTTTGCCACCCGCTCCCCCTTCCGCCCCAATGCTCTTGGGCTTTCCTGCGTCAGGCTGGAGGGCATTGACTACGACTGCAGCGACGGACCTGCTATCATCGTTTCGGGCGTGGACATGATGGACGGCACGCCCATCTACGACATCAAGCCCTATATCCCCTACGCCGACTGCCGCCCTGAGGCCGCCGCCGGTTTTGTTGGGGAGAATGCCGACCGCCATGTGGAAGTGGTCTTTGACGAGGCACTGCTTGCCCTTGTGCCCTGCGACAGGCGGGAGGCACTGCTGGGTGTGCTTGAGCGTGACCCGCGCCCTGCTTATCACGATGACCCCGAGCGGGTGTACGGCTTTGAGTATGCGGGTCTGGACGTGAAGTTCAAGGTAAGCGACGGTGTACTGACTGTGTGCGGGGTCGCTGCGCTTTCGGGGGAATGAGGCGGGGTGCAGGAATGGTAATGACTGTAACCGCACAGAATGCTTTTGGCGGCACACGCTATATAAAATAGAAAGGGGTAATTAAAAATGAGAAATGCAGGCATTATTTTTATTGTTGTTCTTTTACTTGTTTTGGTCGGTTGCTGCTGCAGTAATGAGACGGCATGGGAAGCCGGAACTAATTTTGAAGTTTCTAATGCAGGAAGTATTGAAAGCAAAGAGTTTCAATATCAGGTTTTTGATAATCAACACAACATTATTGATTCCGGTTGCACTGATAACATAGAACCTATTTTTTACGCTAATAATGGTTTCTTGAGATTATCATTAGACTATGGCTCAGGCGCAACAGAATATAGGTACTATGATGTATCCAAAGGTCTTGTGTCCGAGTTGTATAGAGCTATATTGTCTGACAGAATTACGAATGATGGCATTCTTGTTGCCTACTTAACTCACGAAGATGATACTGTAGTGGTTGCAATTCAAGATGCATTTGATGAAAAAGCGTTTTATAAGACAATCAAGGGAGAGTTCCCAATAATATTTAGTCCTTCAACTCAAGCTGAATTTATTAGTGATAATCAGTTAAGACTAACGTATTTAACTGGTGAAGATTATGATGAAAAAATTGAGTTAATCACATTCAAATAGATGATTAAATCTCATAATCAATCACTTTTGCCCAGCCCGTCACACCAGCCTATCCACGCTGACGTACATACGGCCTTTCTTGGTGCTGCGGTCCTGTCCCTGGTAGATGAATTTGCCCAGTCCACGGACAGAAACGGTGTCGCCGCTCTTGAGCGTATAGGAGGTATTCTCGGAAATCATCGAATTGACGAACACCTTCTTTGCGGCGAAGAGGCGTGAGCTTTCGCTGCGCGACAGCTTCCACACTGCCGCCATCACCGCGTCAATGCGCTCGGAGGGGACGTTCACGCTTAACGGCTCCCGCCTTGCCTCAAGCTCCTGCGGCACTTCCTCAAGCACAGTGCATTTTACCGACGTGTGCTTTACTTTATCCAGATTCTGCGCGACAAAGGGCGCAATGCTCTGCAGGCAGAAGAGATATGCGCTGTGCCCCTTTATGAAGATGTCCCCAAGGGGCTCTCTGCGTATGCCCAGATTCATCAGCGCGCCAAGGAAATCCCTGTGGCTGAGGTCATCGGAGAATTTCTCGTTGCGAGGCGCAATCTTCACACAGCATATATCGGGGGTGTAGGCATAGCCGCACAGCTCTTCTGTGCCGAAAACCGCCACACGCCGCTCGCAGGAGGGGTGTCCGCCCTCAAGGGTAAAGGGGCAGTGCAGGGTATTCTTCATGCGCAGCAGGGCGTCCTGCTCCGCCATTGTGAGAAACTCGCTTTGGGTATAGATGCCGCTGTCGTAGGCTCGTTCAGCCAGCTCCGCCAGCCG
>SVPT01000147.1 GCA_015065695.1 Oscillospiraceae bacterium
CCGCAGAGCGCCCGAGCCGGTTTATTATGACGAGTACGGCAGACCTATCCGTCGTCGTCAGCCCGAGCCGGTTTACTATGACGAGTACGGCAATCCTATCCGCCGCCGTCCGCAGCGTGACCCCTACGGGGCACAGCCCCCGCGCAAAAAGCGCCGTCCGCCTGAGGGCGGTGCGGCACCCTCTGCCGAGGCTGCAAGAAAGCCCGCTGCAGAGAACGCTTCTGCCAATCCCGAGGCAGCTCCCAAAAAGAATGCTGCCGTTCACAGCGGTCCTGTAGCACCTGTCGAAATGACTCCCAGACAGCAGCAGTCCCGCTATTCTGACGAATACATTCCCGTCGCTATCCGTGATGACGAGTATGTACCCGCACAGCAGCCCACCCGAGTTCCTCACAAGGGCAAACCCAAGCCTGCTCCGCGTCCTGCCGACTATTACGAGGACGAGGTAGACCGCTCTGCACCGGTCGTCATTCCCGATGACGACTACAATCCGGGTTATGACGATGATTATGCACCGCCGCCCAGACGTGCAGCGGCCGCAGCACCCCAGTCCCATCAGAAACCTCCCCAGCGTGAGGAATACCGTCCCACCTACGATGAAGAAGAGGTCGTCGTTGTTCATTCCTTTGACGAGGAAAGCTACGACGAACCCTATGAGCCGCAGAGAGGCTATCAGGGCGGTCACCAGACAAACGCACCCGCACCTGCCTATGATGACGGTCCCTATGTGCCTCAGTACGAGGACGAAGATGTGGTAACGGTACTGCCCCGTGACGATGGCTACGATTCCTACATGGAACAGAAGAGAGCCGAGGAACGCAAGGCAGAGCGCCGCAGAAAGGGCAAGACTGCACTTACTATCCAGAAGATGCGCAGGCGCAAGATTCGCCGCAAGTCCAGACGGTATAAGCAGTTCCGCTGCAGCGTGCATACTCTCACCGATTACCTCAATTCCTATTCTTCAAAGGCCGGAAGACGGTAATCACCAGCAAAACATAAGTAAAAGCCGGACTGAAAAGTCCGGCTTTTATTGTTTCTGTCAGGTTGTAAGCTTGGTGATAAACATGGCGCTTGCGCCGTCTGCCTTGCGGAAGCCGCAGTTTTCATAGAAGCTCATGCGGTCGTTGTAGGCAATCAATGCTATGCGCAGGTAGTCGCTGTATTTTTGCTTTGCCATGTCAACCAGTGTGCGCCCGATTGCCATATTCTGGTAGTCGGGGTCAACAAGCAGGTAGTGAATGTAGGCATTCATAACGCCGTCGTCCATGGCGCACAGCATACCCACCAGCTTGCTGTCGTGCCATGCGGAAAAGACGGTGTGGAAGTTGTGCATGGCTTCGGCAAGCTTTTCGGGATAATTGCCGGAGGACCATTCAACGGAAAGGAAAAGCCGCTGAAGCTGTTCCGGCGAAAATTCGGTCGTATCTCTGTAGGTTATATTCATATATTACAGGTCGCAGCTAAGCAGGTCGGCAAAAGTCTCGCGGCGTACTGCCAGATAGTCCTTGCCCTCGTGCAGCATGACGATGGGAAGGCGGCGCAGGCGGTTGTAGTTGGAGGCCATGGAGTAGTTGTATGCGCCTGTTACCATTACAGCAAGTGTGTCGCCACGCTCAGGCTGCTGCAGCATGATGTTCTCCTGAATAAGTGCGCCGCTCTCACAGCAGCGTCCCGCAATGGAGCAAAGGTAATCAGCGGGCTGGTCGGCCTTGTTGGCAATAATCGCAGTGTATTCAGAGCCGTAGAGCGCATAGCGGGGATTATCCGACATACCGCCGTCAACGGTAACGTAGCTGCGGTAGCCGTTGATTTCCTTGACGCTGCCCACAGTGTACAGGGTAACACCGGCGTCAGCGACAATGCTGCGACCCGGCTCCATCAGCACAACAGGCACAGGAAGCCCGCACTGTATGCAGGCCTTCTCCAGATAAGCCGCCACCCTTCTGATGCAGGCGGGAATATCCACATGGGGGTCACTCTCCACATATCTCACGCCGAATCCGCCGCCAAGGTCAAGCACAGATGCGGTGTAGCCAAACTCGTCACGAATCATGGAGATGAAACCAAGCATGATGTCAATGGCGTCGCAGAAGGGCTGTGCATCGAATATCTGCGAGCCAATGTGGCAGTGATAGCCCACCAGGTCAATGTTTTCAGCCTTGAGGGCAGCGCTGACAAACTCGCGTGCCTGACCGGTCTCGATGGGCACACCAAACTGGCAGTCCACCTTGCCGGTGTTGACTGCGGCAAAGGTGTGGGGGTCAATGCCCGGTGTCAGGCGCAGCAGGGCCTTCTGACGGATACCGCGCTCGCCTGCCATGCGGTCAAGGGCGTAAAGCTCCTCGTAGCAGTCAATGATAAAGTAACCGACCTTGTTGTCCAGCGCGTATGCTATGTCCTCGTCGGTCTTGTTAACGCCATGGAAGTAGATACGCTCGGCGGGAAAATCAGCGGCCAGCGCGGTGTACAGCTCTCCGGCAGAAACAACGTCAGCGCACATACCCTCTTCATTTATTATGCGGAGCATCTGCTTGAAACTGAGTGCCTTGCTTGCAAAGAGAGGCACCGAGCCTGCGGGCATACAACTGCGCATGGTGTGAACATACTGACGGCAGTTGCCGCGTATTCTGTCCTCGTCAATGAGGTAAAGTCCTGTGCCGTACTTTTTTGCAAGCTCAACGGTGTCGAAGCCTGCGAAAACAAAGTGTCCCTGCGGATTTACCGCCATGTTAGACTGAAGCATATTACTGATTCTCCTCAAATGATAAAATAAGCGACTGAACACTCGGTTCAGCCGCCTTACAGTCATAAAGCACCCCGCAAACAAGGGGGAATATTCAGACAATAAGGATAGCACTCCGCAGTGTCCTGCGACAGTCATATGGATATTGTCCATATGACCAGCAAATTCCCCCCAACGCACAGGGAAATCACTTCGGCATCCGTCCCTTTCGCATTGTCGGTCAGTGCGTCTGACGCTAAAGACAATCCTAATCTTGACGAAATGCGCCTCTATCTCTTTGCGTATTATTTTACATTGATAATGCAGATAAGTCAACAGCAAAGTTGATATATGCAAAAATTCATCGGTTGTATATATATTAATGCAATTTGACACGACGAATTGGTGAAAATGATAAAAAGTAATAGCCCCCTTTTTCGCAAAGGGGGCTATTATCATCGCTTTTGTCTGGTGGTCGTGAGCCTACTTCTTTCCGCCGGTGTGTTTCTTCGCGTGTACCTTTACGCGACGGGACATACGCTTCTTGTACATATCAAGATAACCAAGTGCGCGCAGGTCCTCGATGAAGTCATGGGAGGAGTAGGATTCCTCGTCGGTGGGAGACTGCACAACAGGGGGCAGATCCTCCATGGGGAAACGATCCTCATAATCGGCATACCTGTCGGGAACGTAGTAAACCGGCATGGGCTCAGGCTTAGGTTCGGGCTCAGGTTCGGGTTCAGGCTCTGCCTCAGCCTGAGCCTGAGCCCGAGCCCGAGCCTGAACCTGAGCCCGAGCCTGAGCCTGAGCCTGAACCCG
>SVPT01000148.1 GCA_015065695.1 Oscillospiraceae bacterium
GTCGGCCCTTCCGGTGCAGGAAAGACCACGCTGCTGAATATCCTCGGCGGCATGGACACCCTGACAAGCGGAAGCGTTACCGTTGACGGAAAGGAGATTTCCCGATACTCCAAGCGTGAGCTGACCGGCTACCGCCGCCATGACGTGGGCTTTGTCTTCCAGTTCTACAACCTTATCCAGAACCTGACCGCACTTGAGAATGTGGAGATGGCGACACAGCTGAGCAAAAAGCCCCTTGACCCCAAGGAAACGCTGGCGATGGTAGGGCTGGCTGACCGCTCGGTCAATTTCCCCGCGCAGCTTTCCGGCGGCGAGCAGCAGCGTGTTTCCATTGCCCGCGCACTGGCAAAGAATCCCAAGCTGCTGCTGTGTGATGAACCCACCGGCGCACTGGACTATGTGACCGGCAAGCAGATACTCAAGCTGCTGCAGGACACCAGCCGACAGACGGGAATGACCGTTGTCATCATCACCCACAACAGCGCACTGACCGCCATGGCAGACCGAGTTATCACCGTAAAGAACGGCACTGTGCTTGACCAGCGGCTCAACGACCACGCGGTGCCTGTTGAAGAGATTGAGTGGTGAGCCTATGCTGAAGAAAACTATCGGGCGCACCATACGCGATTCTATGGGGCGTTTTCTTGCCATACTGGCGATAATCGCCCTTGGCGTGGGGTTCATCACAGGACTGCGTGGCACAGAGCCCGCAATGATTGCAACCGCAGACCGCTATCTGGACGAGCTGAACCTGTATGATTTTTACTTGGTCACAACGCTCGGTCTGACCGAGGAGGACGCCGATGCCTTCCGCGAAATCGAGGGCATTGAGGGCGCATATGGGTCGGTCAGTGCCGACATGATTTTCACCGCCCTCGATGGCTCGGACAACGTATTCCACGCACATTCCATTCACGAGGGCGTCAACGGGCTGGACGTAATTCAAGGCAGACTGCCGCAGAAGGCAAACGAATGTGTTCTCGACTCCTTCTACGGCGGGGAAGAATGGCTGGGCAGGCAGGTTGTCCTCTCCCCCAACAACTCCGAGGACACCTTTGACACCTTTGCATACGACAGCTACGAGGTTGTCGGCATTGTCAACGCATCCTACTACATAAACTTCCAGCGCGGCACCACCCCTCTTGCGGGCGGCACTGCGGCGGGATTCATTTATCTGCTGCCCGAGGGCTTCTCGGTTGACTACTGCACAGAGATATTCCTCACCGTTGACGCGGACGGGGCTATCTACTCCGATGAGTACGAGGACAGCATCGCGGCATATACCGATGAGCTGGAGCGGCTGCTTGAACAGCGTGCGGAACTTCGCTATGAAAGCATCTACGAAGAGGCGGCTGCGGAAATTGCGGACGGACAGGCTGAACTGGACGAGAATGTGCAGAAGCTGGAGGACGCAAAGAGCGACCTTGAAAAGGGTCGGCGGGATTACCGCAGGCAGCGTGCAAGCGCGGAAAAACAGCTTAACGAGGCCAACGAGCAGCTTGTACAGGCACGCAGTGAGCTGGACAGCGGCTGGACTTCGCTGGAGGCGGCGAAGAATCACCCCTCTGCGGCTATACCAGAAATTGCCGCGCAGATAGCTGCGCAGGAGGCTGCACTCAACTACGCGGAGGGTATGTATGAGCAGAATCTTGCGGCATACAACAGTGCCCGCAAGGAGGCCTACTCCGGCTTTGCGAGTGCGGAAAAAAAACTCAACGACGGACAGGCGGAAATTGACGATGCCCAGAAAGAAATCGACGATGCCCAGAAGGAGATTGACGATGCATGGGCAGAACTTGAGAAGCTGGAGCGCCCCACCTGCTATGTCCTTGACCGCAACTCCAACTTCGGCTACGCAAGCTACAACAACGACACCGCCATTGTTTCCGGCGTGGCGAAGGTGTTCCCGGTATTCTTCTTCCTTGTGGCGGCACTGGTGTGCATCACCACCATGACCCGCATGGTGGGCGAAATGCGCACCCACAACGGCATACTTAAGGCACTGGGCTACAGCAACGCTGCGGTTGCGTCGCAGTACCTTGTCTATGCGGGGAGCGC
This sequence comes from Oscillospiraceae bacterium, assembly GCA_015065695.1. GTDB lineage: Bacteria > Bacillota > Clostridia > Oscillospirales > Acutalibacteraceae > SIG598. Next base: position 2,059 of record SVPT01000148.1, read on the forward strand.
ATCGGTGCTGGGCGGCTTCATTGGCTTCTTCTTGGGCTCAAAATTCATGCCGATGGTCATGTGGCAGGTGTACAAGATAATGTATGACATCGAACGCCCCATCGAGTTTGTGCTGGACTGGAAGCTGTTTGCGGTGTGCGGACTGCTTTATCTGTTCGGTGTGCTGGGTGTCACATGGTTGGTATGCCGACGAGACCTGAGTGAGTGTGCGGCAGAGCTTATGCGCATCAAGGCACCTCCCGCTGGCAAGCGGGTATTTCTTGAGAGAATAGGATTCCTGTGGCGGCGCATGAGCTTCCTTCTCAAGGTAACCACCCGCAACATTCTCCGCTACAAGAAGCGTATGCTGATGATGATTGTAGGCATTGGCGGCTGCATGGCACTGCTGCTCACCGGCTTTGGTATCCGTGACACAATACAGCCTATTCTGGGGCGGCAGTACGAGGAAATTGACCTGTACGATGCCTCGGTGCGATTCCTTGACAATCCCGACAGCCGACAGAAGCTGGAGTTTATTGAGGAATGTGAGGAATTTGCCTCCGATGTGGCACTGCTCCACTCCGGCAATGTGGACGCAACGCTGGGTGACGAAACGCTGTCCATCGGCATGGTGGCATACAATGTCGCGCCTGAGGGCTTTATCAACCTGCACGAGGGCAAGCAGTCCATTGCATGGCCGAAGCTTGGCGAAGCGGTGGTAAACTACCGCCTCGCGCAGGATTACGGCGTACAGGTTGGTGACGTTATCACTGTGCGTGACAGCGACCTGCGCTCCCTGTCGGTTACCGTCAGCGGCATCTACGACAACTACATCGGCGACTATATGTATGTGGATATGCAGACCTGTATACAGGCGTGGGGCGATGCTCCGGCAATAAATACCGCATACATGGTTTTCGGCGAGAACATTGACCACCACGAAGCGGGCGCGGCACTGCTGAACATGGACAACGTGGCTTCGGTTTCCATCAACGAGGACTTCCGCCGCACGGTGGATAGTATGCTTGGCAGTCTGGATTACATTGTACTAGTGGTGCTGCTGTGCGCAGGTGCGCTGGCATTCATCGTGCTTTACAACCTGACCAACATCACCATCACCGAGCGCACCCGTGAGATTGCCACGCTGAAGGTGCTGGGCTTCTACGCGAGGGAGCAGCGCGCCTACGTCTTCCGCGAGAACCTCATACTGACGGCGCTGGGCTGTCTGTGCGGCATACCCTTTGGCTTAATGCTGCTGCAGTATACCATGGCGCAGATCAAGATAAGCAACTTCTATTTCGGCTGCAGTCTTGCTCCCATAAGCTATCTGTACGCTATACTGATTACCTTTGCCTTTACCGTTATTGTCAATTTTGCCATGAGGTCAAAGACCGGACGGATA
>SVPT01000149.1 GCA_015065695.1 Oscillospiraceae bacterium
GTCCCTTTGCGGACATGGCACCCCGCCGCTTTACCATGGTCATAAAGTGGGCGGGCGCGTTGCCTTTGGGGAAAACAAGAGCCTCTCCGCACAGCGCACCCAGCTTGGTGCCGCCGATGTAGAAGGCATCGCACAGTGCGGCGATGTCGGGCAGAGTAAGGTCACTCTCGGGGCAGGCGAGGGCATAGCCCAGACGTGCGCCGTCCATGTACAGCACCGCCCCAAACTCACGGCATACCTCTGCGAGCGCGGTCAGCTCCGCCTTGCTGTAAAGGGTGCCGTATTCCGTCGGGTGGGAGATGTATACCATGCCCGGGAAGACCATGTGGTCATGGTTTTCGTCGGCGTAGAACCCGGCGAAATACTCACGCACAGTGTCTGCCGACAGCTTGCCGAGGGTGTGGGGAAGAGGCAGCACCTTGTGCCCCGAGCCCTCTATCGCCCCCGCCTCATGGCAGGCAATGTGACCGGCATCGGAGGAGATAACGCCCTGCCACGGTTGCAGCATGGTGTCACACACCAGCATATTGGTCTGCGTGCCGCCGTTAAGGAAGAATACGTCCGCATCGGGTGAGCCGCATACGGTGCGTATCTTTTCCCTGGCAGCGCGGCTGTATATGTCCTCGCCGTAGGGGGCAAGGTGTTCCATGTTGGTTTCCAGAAGCCGCTGCAGCAGCGCAGGGTGCGCCCCCTCGGAATAGTCATTGACGAAGTACAGCATATGTCATTCCTCATTCAGTTTCATTTGTCTGTATATTCTGTATATATAGATAACACAGGCGGCACCGCACATAATCATGCAGTGCCGCCATAATTATATCATTTCCGTCGCGGCTAGGCAAGCGCAGGAAAAACTGCCGCAGTGTAGACAAAGCCGCCAGAACGGGGTATAATCAATAATATAACCAAAAGTGTAAAAAGGAGAACAATGACCATGTTTGACGGTTGTGATATGATAGTAAGCCTTACCAGCCTGCCGCAGTACAAGGTGCAGGAGGGAGTTAAGCTCAAGCGTGCCTTTGTCGGTGACAAAAGGTATCTGCTGGATTTCATCAGAGCCAATTTCAGCGAGGGCTGGGTGTATGAGGCAGAGCGTGCGCTGATGCAGGACGCAGGCAAGTGCTTCATCGCCACAGAAAACGGAAAGCTGCTGGGCTTTGCCTGCTTTGACGCAACAGCCAAGGGCTTCTTCGGACCTATTGGCATACTGGAGGAGCAGAGAGGTAAAGGCATCGGTACCGCCCTGCTTATTCGTACACTGGAAGCTATGCGCGAATACGGCTATGGCTACGCGATAATCGGCTGGGTGGACGACGCAGAACAGTTTTATCGAAAGACAGTGGGCGCAGAGTTCATCAAGGGCGGCGAGCCGCAGAACAGCGTCTATTCCAACTTGATAATAATGTAGCACACATAAATAAACGTTATTACTGCAACTCAGTTTTGTTTTATTAAGGCATAGTGCTAATTTTCGTAGCATAGCGGTTGACGGATTATGGGATATATGATATAATCAATAAAATAATGTCATTATATGTGTATATTTTGAAAGAGGATAGTAACCATGGATAATAAGCATGAAAAAATCCGATATGCAGTGATATTTTGTGTAATTTTCTTAGCAGGTTCAATTATACGACTACTCTGTGCCGACTTTGTTACTGGTGATATGCGTGGCTGCCTGCTGCCGTGGTACGAAGAACTGAGAGTCATGGATCTGAAGACCGCGTTGACAACGCAGGTAGGCAATTATAATATGCTGTATCAGCTCATCATTTATTGCATGACAAAGATTCCGTTTGAGCCAATGTATCTTTATAAGATTCTTTCGGTAGTCTTTGATGTAGCTCTTGCCTTTGGTGTGTATGCGTGGCTTGTGGAGATCGCCGATAAGAAACGTGCGCTGATCGGTTTCGCAGCAACATTCCTTCTCCCGACAGTTTGGCTTAATTCAGCAGCATGGGGTCAGTGTGACAGTATCTACGTTTCATTCATTATCTGGTCGCTTCTGATGCTATATCGAAGAAAATATATTCCTTCGTTTGTACTGCTGGGATTTGCGTTAGCCTTTAAACTCCAGGCGGTCTTTATTCTTCCGTTCTATGGTTGTGTCTATCTTTCCCGGTTTGTTTCTGCTGATGACCATAAGTTTTCTTTTAAGCTAGTCAGATGGAAAAAGAATGAGATATCTATTCTTCATTTTTTGATTGTACCTCTGGTGCACATTGCAACAGCATTGCCAAACTTTATTGCGGGACGCCCAATCTACGAAGTGTTCTCGATCTATCTGGATCAGGCAGATCAGTACCATAGAATGGTCATGAATTGCTCAAGTTTTTGGGCCGCTGCCCCCATTAGTTATGAAATTGGCAAATACAGCGCCATAGCACTCTCTTTTCTCATTCTTGGGTTCATGATCATTCAGTTTCTCCGGTGTGGAGCAGATATCATGGGCAAGCATTTTCTCTCGTGCGCCTTTTTCCTTTCTTACACATGTTTCCTCTTCCTTCCTGCGATGCATGAGCGCTACGGCTTTATCCATGAAATACTGATAGTACTGCTTGTTGTCAATATGAAAAAAGGATGGAAGTATCTTGCTGCGATCCAGTTAATCACACTGTATGCATATTGCAGGTATTTAGGCGGCTATGCTGATGTTCTCAAAGTCAGTCTGCCGAAAGAGATCTTCCCATTCCTGACATTGCTTAATTTGTTTGTATTCTTTACACTTCTCTCTGAATTTGATCAGCATTTGCGTGGTATAGAAGAAGGAGCAAGAAGCAAATGGTACAAAGACATGATCGGGTGTTTTGGAAAACGCTAGGGCAACCGTTTGATACAGGGTGTATCCTGAGTTCCAGATCATATCAATTGTATAATGATTAAGAGGACAGCCGTCGATGCCACACAGGGAGGCATCGACGGCTTATCTGTATCAGTGTGTATCCTCCCAATAGTAACAATGTAAATTAAACATCACAACAAAAGGAGAGAAAAATGAGCAGCTTCAAGCCATACGATATGCCCATCGAAATCGACGGCATGGGCATCGTGTTCTATTCAACCGGTGCGGTTGCGGATATTCCCGAGGGCAGCGATTTCCTGACCAACAGCTATACCCGCCCCGAGCAGGTTGCCGAGCATATCCGCAAGGGCGATGTGGTAGGCTTCTGCACAGGCTCGGGCGGCAGCTTTATCCTCAAATTCCGTGAGGGCTACCCGCCCGAGGAGATGTGCGCCGATACCGCTATCCGTCTTGCCATAGACGTGCAAGGCGGGAAGCTGTGCGTTGATGAACTCTTCTTGCTTTCCGAATGGTCAC
>SVPT01000150.1 GCA_015065695.1 Oscillospiraceae bacterium
TTTCACGATCGATTTGCAAACGCAAAAAAACCGCACCATCGTGCGGTTTTTCTGTGTGGACATCCAAATTAGTCCACCATTGTGGTGCGAGTGACGGGACTTGAACCCGTACGTCTGTTGACACACGCCCCTCAAACGTGCCTGTCTGCCAGTTCCAGCACACTCGCTTATCTGATTGCTAAGAGATTATAGCACAGTCGTTCCGTGTTGTCAACTATAATTTTCGTTATCGGACAGATTTTCTTTATTTTTCTTTTCGTTTTCTGACATTCCCCTGTATCCTGCCATAAAACGGCAGACAAAAACGCACCCGACGTTTTTCATCGGGTGCGATGTTTCTTTTGCCTGTTCAGATGGGGCAGAAATTATTTCTGCTCACCCATGCCGCTATCGGAAGAATCGGAATCGCTTTCCTTCTTGCCGAAGAGATTCTCGAGGAAGCCCTTCTTCTGCGGCTGCTGGGGCTGGAGGGCTGCAATGCGCTCACGGGCGGTGTCGTTGCTGACAATGGCCCAGGGCTTGACCTTCAGCTTGGTGCGGTCTGCGCCGGTCTCGATGACGATGAACTCGTTTTCCTTAACGCTGACAACACGGGCGATAACGCCACCCTCGGTGATGACTTCGTCACCGACCTCAATGCTCTTGCGCAGCTCTTCTTCCTGCTTCTTGCGCTTGTTGTTGGGACGGATGAACAGCAGGTAGAACATACCGATGACCACAGCGTATATCAGGAAAAGGGAGCCCACGCCGCCGCTTGCGAGGCAGCCTGCATCGGTGGCACTGGTAGTGGCAGCGGTAGCAGCGGGATCTGCGGGAACCATGCCGCAGCCGGCATTGATTGCGTTGGAAAGGATATTGATGAAATTCATTGATTTGCACCTCCAGAATAATTAACAAAATTATACCAAGAACACCGCAAGATTGCAAGGCTTATTTCCTTGTATAAGGTAAATATTGCCTGTGCGCTGCGCTGGGGTGCCGCCGTGTCCCTGTTTTGTGAACCGAGTATTAACCATTGCGGGAAATATGCAGGTTATTCCTGAGGCTGTTCTTCCTCTGTCTGCGGATTCTCAGACAGAAGCTCATCTACCATGCCGATTACCGGCAGACGCGCAAGGGGCAGGAGGTATACCATTGCTGCCACCGTCAGGACAATCACCACTCCGTACAATGCGTCCGCGCTGATGTGCTGTCCAATCATAACCATGCCAACGAGTACTATACAAATCAGTGCGCACAGCATGAGGTACGGCAGCCACGCCGCGCGTATAGCCAGACCGATGGAGCGCAGCACCATGCCGCGGGAAAGGCTCCATGAGCGGCGCATCGTGGGTATAACGTCAAAGGCACGCTCGTCCGCCCACTCCACCACAGCGGTCAGCGTGAAGCGGATTACCAGTACAGAAAGCACAATATAGCCCACGTTCGCTGCCAGATTGATAATGGTCAGCAGACCGTTCATGACACCTGCGTTTTGCAGGTAATCCACCGTCCCTGCCGCTTGGTCAAGATGGGCTTGTGGCTTCTGTAGCAATCCCGCAATCAAATCCTTAGCGCCGTAGGTGACCAGCGAAACAGCGCGACCAAGCAGTGTTGTTGCCAGTCCCGCCTTTGCTGCCAGCACGAAATGCCTTTTATCTCTATAGAACAGGAAATACTCCCTCAGGGGGGCTGACCTTCCTCGCCAGACCTTCAGCAGCACGCGGGTCATACCCAGAATCGCCGCCGGATAAATCAGCACATATGCGGCAATTTGCAGCAGCTCACCCAGTACGCTGCCTGCCCACACAGCCACACGAGGGGCATCTGCAAACAACTGACTGACAGAGTTGGTAAGGAGCGGCAGCAGCAGAGTCATGCCAAGCATCGCCGCTGAAATCAGCGCAGCCGGAAGAATGATGCGCAATTGCCCCGTCACCAGTATGTGGGTGCGGCTTACAATCTCCTTATTGCGGGCTTTTACGTCCATTTTTTATCCCCTTTGTATTATTTGCTGCAATTATAACACAACGTGGCAATGTCTGTCAATAGAAGCAGCCTTCGGACTGTATATAATCCAAAGGCTGCTTTCTGGAGGTTTTCGTTTATGAATATGTTGAACTCAGCAATAAATCATGCCAATAAGGCGGTTGATGACCGATGCGGGAAGTACCTTTGCGAGGAAGGCGATAAGCTTGTAGCTCAGTCCTACGGTACACAGGGGCTTGGGGTGCTTCTTCTGTGCCATTGCGTACACCTTCCGCGCTATGCGGTCGGGGGACATACCATTTTGCTCGTCCTTTTCCATGGTGCTGACCGATTTTTCTATGATGCCGCCGTACAGCTCACTGCCGCTCTGGTTTTTCTCCCTCGCGGCGGTGAAGCCTGTCTTTACGTCACCGGGCATGACCGCGCACACGGATATATCAAAGGGGCGCAGCTCATTGGCAAGTGCCATGGTCAGGGTGTTTATGGCTGCCTTTGAGCAGGAATAAAATGCCTGAAAGGGCAGTGCCATCGGTCCGCCCATGGAGCTGATATTGACGATATGGGCTCTGCCGTTTTTCTTCTTCTGATTCTTGCGCATATAGGGCAGCGCAGCCTGAATGGTACGCACTGTGCCGAAGAAGTTGACGTCAAGCTGCTTCTGCGCGTCAGCCAGAGCGGTACACTCTATCGCGCCGGAGATGCCGAAGCCTGCGTTACACACAAGCACGTCAAGCTGCCCCTCCTGCCTTGCTATATCAGCAAACGCCGCCTGCAGCGATTGCTCATCTGTGACATCGGCGGTGATGTGGCAGATGCCCTCGCTGTCTGAGCCACTGCGGCTCAGCTCGTACACCCGCCAGCCTTTTTCGGCAAAGCGGTTTGCGATGGCTTTTCCTATGCCGCTGCTCCCGCCGGTAACTGCTACGACGCCGCGCATTGTTTCTGCTCCATGACCGAAACGATGATGTCAATCGCCTCGTCAATGATGGCATCGGTGTGGGTTGCCATGCAGCTTGTGCGCAGCAGGCACTCGGAGGGGGGAGTTGCGGGGGCAGTACGGGATTTACATACACACCTGCGTCATACAGCATACGGTTGGTGACGAGGGTGGATTCAACGTCATATGTAAAGATGGGGACAATGGGGGTTGCCGACTGGCGCACCTTTACGCCGCCTGCGATAAGACCGCTGCGCAGACGCTGGGATACCTGAGAAAGACGGTCAACCAGCTCGGGGTGCTCGCGCAGCTCACGCAGGGCAGCAAGGGCTGTTGCGCAGCTTACGGGGGTGATGGAGGCAGAGAAGATGAAGGGACGGGAGGAATGGCGCACATAGTCTGCCACAC
>SVPT01000019.1 GCA_015065695.1 Oscillospiraceae bacterium
TCGTGGGCCATGCCCGCAATCTTGGAATCCTGCTCGGCAAAGCCCTGTGTCGCGTCAATCATGATAACGCACACATCGGCACGGTCGATGGCATTCTGTGCCCTGATAACGCTGTAGCGTTCGATGGTGTCGGTAACCTTGCTGTGGCGGCGGATACCTGCGGTGTCGATGAAAAGGTACTTATCCTCTCCCCTTTCCACCAGCGAGTCAACCGCATCGCGGGTGGTGCCTGCGATGTCGGAGACTATCATACGGTCCTCGCCCAGAATACGGTTGACAAGGGAGGACTTGCCCGCATTGGGGCGGCCGACAACGGCAACCTTGATGCAGTCGCTGTCTTGGTCCTCGTCCTCGGTCTTGGGGATATAGGCAAACACAGCGTCAAGCAGGTCGCCTGTGCCATGACCGTGGACTGCGGAAACAGGGATAGGGTCGTCCAGACCGAGGTTGTAAAATTCGTAATACTCCGCGGGCAGCTCGCCTACCGAGTCGCACTTGTTGACGCACAGCACGACGGGACGGCCGCTTTTCTGCAGCATGGCGGCTACGTCCATATCGGAGGCGACAACACCTGAGCGCAGGTCGGTGACAAGGACGATGACATCGGCGGAATGTATGGCTATCTCTGCCTGTCCGCGCATATGCTGCAGCAGCTTGTCGTCGGTGAATGGCTCTATGCCGCCTGTGTCGATGAGGGTGAAGGGGCGGCCAAGCCACTCGCCGTCACCGTATATGCGGTCACGGGTGACACCGGGGGTGTCTTCCACTATGGCAAGCCGCTTGCCTATGAGCTTGTTGAACAGTGTGGACTTACCCACGTTGGGGCGTCCCACTATGGCAATGATGGGTTTTGACATATATTTCCTCTTTCAATTCTATTGACTGTTTTTTACTCCTACTGACATCTATTTCGTGGGAGATTATCTTATTGCTTTGCACTGTGTGCCGGTCATTCAGCAGCGGGTTTGACGTACATGGTGTAGTAATCGGTGTAGTTGACCATGCCCGGTCTGCCGCCGGGCATACGGCTGACGTGCCGCGCAAGGGTGTAATCGACTGCCACTGTGCCTGCATCTCTGCCGCGGCTGTTGGCGGCGGCAAGTGCTGCTGCCTGCTCGAGGGTGCTGTCGGGCACCTCCTGCCCATTGGTGCGAATGATGACATGGGCACCGGGCATTTTTGCGGCGTGCAGCCAGATGTCGTGCTTCTCCGCATCTTTAAGCGACAGCCGCTCGTTCTGGCGGTTGTTGCGCCCGATGAGGATTTCAAAGCCGTCCACAGACTGCACCTTTATGGGCGGGAGCGAGGCGGGCTGACGTTTGGGCTGCTTGCCCTGACGCTTGATATAGCCCTCGTCGGTAAGCTCTGCGCGAATCTCCGCAACTTCTGCGTTGGTTGTGGCTCGGCTGAGCATATCAAACACGCTGTCGAGGTATTCCAGCTCCTTTTCGCCCTGCTCAATAAGGGGACGGAGGTGGTTTTCCGCTGTCTGCGCCCTGCGGTAGCGGCGGTAGTATGCCTGAGCATTCTGGGAGGGTGTCAGGCGGGCATCAAGCTGAATACGCACCGGCTCACCGTCACCGAATATATTATCAAACTCGCAGAGGGTATCGCCCTTGTTCATGCGGTATATATTGGCGGTGATAAGGTCGCCGCACAAGCGCAGACTGTCACGCTCCATCGCCTCCGCAAGCTCCTTGCGCTGGGCGGCAAGCTTGCGGACAATGCGGTCGGAGGCACTGGTCAGCACCCGCAGCACATCGTGGGACTTGACCTTCATGCGGTCGGCCTCTTCCCTGCCGCCCGCAAAGTCATCGAGCATAGCCGAAACGCTGGGGTACTCACTGGTTATCATGGCAGTGCCGTACTGCTCTATGCGCATGACCGACACGTCTGCCGGTCGTCCGGAAGGCTCACGCACCATGGTGGGGTGTCCTCCCTCATTGAGCGAGGCGCACAGCAGCTTTATCTGCAGGCGCAGACGCTCCCACTGCTCGGTGGTCACGTCATCGGTAAGCACATCGGTGGAGCGGCAGGCGCGGTATGCAAGCTCACGGCTTATGATGGGCGATACACCCTGCACCGCGCCCAGAATTGCCTTATGCAGCGGCATTGTACCGCTGCCGCGGATTCGCTCGGTCACCGCTTCGGGAGCGGCGGTGAGCATATCTATCTTGTCCTGCTGCGGCGGGAGGGTGTAGCTCAAGCCCGGCAGCACCATGCGCACTGAGCTGGCCGCTCCGTCCACACGCTTGATGGCATCTATTATCCGTCCGTTTTCGTCGGCGAGAATGGCGTTGGAGCAGCGCCCCATTATCTCCACCACCATGGTAAGTGTGCGGCGGTCGCCCATCTCTCCGAAGCAGTCGAAGTCCAGCATCATCACGCGGTCGCGCCCGTACTGGCGCACTGCCTTCAGCCTGCCGCCCGTAAGCTGCTTGCGCAGCAGCATACACAGCATGGGAGGCTGTGCGGGATTTTCTATGGCTGCATCGGTCAGTCCAACACGCGGGCTTGCCGCACGCGCAGAGATGAGCAGCTTCTTTGTACCGTTGTTGGTGCGCAGGGTTATTACCAGCTCCTCACGCGAGGGCTGCTGTATTTTGTCCACCTTGCCGCCGTCAAGCTGCTTTGTCAGCTCGGCGGTCAGCAGGTGCATCATCAGTCCGTCCAGTGCCATTGGTTATGCCTGTTCCTTCCGTTTTCTAAAAGGCTATGGGGTCAATAAATGTGTGGATAAGCAGTTCAGGCAGTTTTTCCTTGAGGTGAAGCGAAAGGGGATACAATGCCGCTGCCTCTGTTTCGTAGTGACCTGCCTCAATGAGGGTTTTGCCCTTTTCCTGCGCCGCTATCATTATGTGGTGCTTAAGCTCACCTGTGACTATGGCATCACAGTCACTGTCCAGCAGCGCGGCGGCTATATCGCTGCCCGCGCCGCCAATTACGGCGACCTTGGTTATCTCCCTGCCGCCATCAACGGTGACGGGACCACGACCGCTGCCCTGTATCGCCTCGCTGACCTGCTGGGCAAGCTGCTTTGCGGATAGTGGCTTGGGCAAAACACCTGTGTACACGAAATCCAAGCCCTCGGCGGGCTTGCGCTTGCGCAGACCCAATGCATCTGCCAGACAATCGCTGACACCGCCCGGGGCTTTATCCAGCGGCGTGTGGCTCGAGATGAGGTCAATGCCGCTCTCGATGAGCCTGTACACGTTGGAGCTGCGGGGTATCTTCCTCAGGGGGCTGAATATCAGCGGGTGGTGGGAGATGATAAGCTGACAGCCCAGCTCCTTTGCCCTGTCTATGGCGCGTGCTGTGGCATCAAGGGTCACAAGCACGTCGGTTGCTTCATCTTCGCGGGAGCCTATGAGCAGACCAGAATTGTCCCATTCCTCCTGTGTTTCAAAGGGGGCAAGCTGGTCCATTATATCATAAATATCACCGACAGTAATCATTTTGCGCGTTCCTCCATTCTCCCGGCGGCATCAACCATCTGCCGCGCCGCCTCTTCATCACCGTTGTGGTGCAGACCAAAGGAAATCTCCCGCATGGCTTTTGCGGCGCGCCTTATGTATCGCCTGGAAAGGTCGTCCTCCTTTACCAGCAGCGCACCACCGTAGGATTGCTCCGGCGTGGGCTCCAGACATTCCCCTGAGTAGCAGGCACAGATGACGGTGTACAGTCTGCCGCCGTCCAGCACTGCCTGCTCGTCAAAGGAAAAGCCGCTGCGGTAAAGCCAGTCGCGCACAAGGGAGGCGCGGGACATGGGCTGCAGTATCAGCCTTTTTGCGCTGTCCTTCAGCCACGGGGCTTCGGTGAGGATATGGGTGATGACATCGCCGCCCATGCCGGCAATGATGATGTCGTCTGCATCATTTGGGGACACGCCGCTGAGACCGTCACACAGCACCGTTGTCACTTTGTCGCCCGCGCAGTAATGCTCGATGTTGCTCTGTGCGGAAGCCAGCGGCAGCTCGTTGATGTCGGTTGCCATTACGCTGACGGCTTTGCCCGTCAGCACCAGCCATATGGGCAGCCGTGCGTGGTCGGTGCCCACATCAGCAGCCTTTGCTCCCTCGCGCACCAGCTCAGCACAGGCGGCGAGCCTTGCCCCCAGTGTAAATGGGCGGTGGTGTTGCGCCATATGATTCTCTCCTTTGGTTATGTATGCTTACTGCGCGTTTCTCAGCGCACTTACACGCTCGTTGATGTTTGCCTCAAACTGCTCGTCGGTAAATTGAGGGTCACGGAAGCTGCGCCATATGGAACAGGGTACATCGCTGCAAGCCCCACAATTACACATACCCTTTTTTACTCGGGCGCACTCGTATATGGGACAGATACTGCCCTCCGCCATGTGGAAGGCTCTGCCCTCCAACGCGTTGCAGCCCTGACACATGGAGCCATAGCAGCCGCAGGCGGTGCAATCGGTGCCGCAGACGGTGAGTTTTTCCTTATTCATAGGATTATTCTCCTGTTAGCTTTTTGTTTATGCTGATAATGCTTCGGAGGAGGAATATTCAATATTGGCACTCTACAGCAAAAGACTCTCCGCGGGTGCGGAGAGTCACCACTTGCCGTTGGGCTCAGTTACTTACTGGGCCTTGCTCATGTGGGCGTTGAGCTTTGCGATAAGCTCGTCGCAATCCACGCCGTGGACAGCACAGGCCTGCTCAATGCTCTCGCCACGGGAGGCGGGGCAACCAAGGCAGTGCATACCCATCTCGAAGAAATAGGGTGCGGTGGTAGCATCGGCGTCGAGAATCTGGCCGATGATGGTATCTCTTGTAACAGTCATGATTTTTATCCTCCTTGCATATTGCAATACATATTATAACCCGAAAGCGTCGCACTTGCAATAGTCTTGACAATATTTCCACAGCAAACACAGGAAGAAAAAACGCCCCGACCCGCAGGGGTCAAGGCGTTCTTTTTTCACAGGTTTAAATCGGATTGCTTATTCAGCGGACTCCTTCATCTTTGCAAAGCACTCGCTGCAGTAAACAGGACGGTCGCCCATGGGTCTGAAGGGGATTCTTGCCTCGCCGCCGCAGCTGGCGCAGGGAGCAGTGAACATCTCACGCTCGGGTCTGTTAGCATTTCTTCTTGCATCGCGGCAAGCCTTGCAGCGCTGGGGCTCATTGACAAAGCCTTTGGATGCGTAGAATTCCTGCTCACCGGCGGTGAAAACGAATTCCTCTCCGCACTCTCTGCAGGTAAGAGTCTTGTCTTCGTACATTGTTTTTACCTCGCTTTGGAAATAATAAAGATTTTTGCCCACGGACGGTATTGAGCCGCCACCTTTGCAAACGCAATGCTCTTTCATAAGCTACAAGGGCAGATTTATGTGCAACGCCGCATTTATACGGCGCAGTCACCGGAATTATGGTTATTGGGCGGCCGCACAGCCTTTTTCAGCTTGCGGCGCACCCGCTGTATGGCGTTGTCCACGGCCTTGGGCGCAATTGCCATGCGCCTTGCGATTTCTTCGTATGTCTGTCCCGCCAGATACAGCGTAAATACGGAATATTCAACATCGGAAAGCAGCGAACGCATCACTGCGCGAAGCTCCCCGACCCCCTCGTTAATCAATACCATTGCTTCCGGATCGGTTCCTGCTGGGTCCGCCTGAGCTGCTTCCTCCGGCTGCTCAAGCAGCTCGGACAGCTCCAAATAGTATGAAAGAGGTTTGTTCTTATCCCTGCGGCTTCCGCGCAGCACGCTGCGCAGACGGTTATCGATGCACACACCGGCGTAGGTGGCAAAAGATGCCCCGCCGTCATGGGAATAGCTCTCCACTGCATTGAGCAGACCGAGAGAACATTCCTGCATCAGGTCGTCCGAATCCATGCCGCAAGGACGGGCAGTCCCGATTTTCCTCAGCATAATCGGGGTAAAGCGATTAAGCAGTTCCGAAAAGGCAAGAGGCCTTTTCTGTGCCGCATACAGCGCAAGCTGTTCGTCGGAGACGCCGCGGTAAATACCGCCCACGTCATCACGGACAAAGCGCTGAACACAACCAGCTTCGTCTGCGTTGTCAGTAACTTCAGTGCCGATGCAGTCCCGCGCCTCCTGTGGGCAGACTGCACCGCTCTCGCCCAAGTCCATGTCCGCCACAGCATCCATGCCGTTTCCGCGAGCATCAACCTGACGCAATAACATCAACCCCATCCGTTAAAACGCCGCACAGCAACGGAGCAAACAATTGCTATGGTTCACATTATTGATTAATACAAATAATGTAAACAACCACTGCGGGCAAGTCTCTTATAGAATACACTGTACAGTTCATCTTGTCAATAGATTTTATTTAAGAAATATTCATATTTTTTACATATTTTCGTGTTTTTTACGATTTTTTCTAATATTCGTGTCACTTCGGACTGTTTCGCGGGAAATACCACTGCTGTTTTTGGGGGCAAAATTTCGCTGAATAAATGACCGGACGAAATTTTTATGTTTCGCCTCTTGACATATCGTGTGCCACACAGTATAATATCATCAACACTATGGTGTACATCGCATTAACGTGTTCACCAATAATATTCTGTGAAAGGAGATGCTTTGACTATGCCCGAAAACGACAACCCGTTGGGCGGTATGCTGATGGAGCTGCGGCGAGGCACTGCTGTGCTGTGCGCCCTCTGCCGACTGAAAGAGCCTATGTATGGCTACAACCTTGTCAGCGAACTGGCTGCGGCAGGCATTCAGGCTGAGGCAAACACCCTGTACCCTCTGCTGAGGCGGCTGGAAAGCCAGGGACTGCTGGAAAGCCACTGGGACACCACCGAAGCCAAGCCCCGAAAATACTACGTCACCACCGAGGAGGGGCGAAAGCTGTACGCGGAACTGGAAAAGGGCTGGCATGAACTGGTTGAAAGCGTGGACAAGATAATCTCGAACAATCAATAAGACGAATATTTACGGAGGGAAAGAAAATGTACAACCATGACCTGATTGACCGCTATGTATACGCTGTGACCCGCAGACTTCCCCAGCGCAGCCGCGAAGATATTGACAAGGAGCTGCGCGGGCTGGTGGACGATATGCTGGAGGAACGCTGCGGCCCCAACACCGTCACCGACAAGGACGTGCGTGTGGTGCTGACCGAGCTTGGCACGCCCGACGAGCTGGCTGCAAAGTACGACCCCGAGGGCGACCGTGCCCTTATTCCCCCGCCCTACTACCGCTACTACATACGCACCATGCATATTGTCATGGCGGCGGTGGTCGGCAGCCTGCTGCTTTCTTCGGTTATCGCAATCTTCGCAGGGGATTACAAGGGCACTCCTCTCAACCACATACTCCACTGGATTGCCAACATCTGCTCTGCAGTACTCCCTGCATTTGGTGCAGTGACGCTGGTATTTGCCATACTCTCCCGCAAGGGTGTTTCCATTGACAGCAGCGACCCCCTCTCTTCCCTGCCCGCAGTGCCTCAGAAAAACCAGCGCATACCGGTGGGTGAGTGCGTTTTCTCTATAATCATCAATGCGGCAATGACCGCCATCATGTGCTTTGTTCCGCAGATTGTGTCTGTGCTGAACTACAAGGACGGTGCGGGACTGACCAAGGTCGTGCCGATGTTCGATGCTCCTGCGGTAAAGGGGCTGTGGTATGTATGGGCTGCCATATTCGCTGCTGCACTGGTCAGAGATATTGTCAAGCTGATGGAGGGCAGCTTCTCCCGCCGCGTGGCACTGGTGACTGTTGCCGCCGACCTGATAAGCATTGCGCTCTTCGCTGTCGGCTTCCTGCGCAGCAGCATTGTCAACCCCCAGCTTATCGACCTGCTGCAAAAGGAGCTGCCCGCAAACGCTGAGCCCTTTGCCGTTGCGATGTTCAGCAACCTGAACGTGGTCTTATTCGGTATTCTTACCGTTGCGCTGGCAATTGACATCATCACTGCCTGCTTCAAGGGCGGTCTGTTTGAGAAGAAATAACCTATCCTAAGCTGCTTTTGTGCCTGAGATACGCTAATAGCGTGTCTTGGGCACTTTTTTTGTGTGGCGCAGGCTATCCGTTGCAGCATAACAAGAAAACTCTGTTGCCGCTGAGACTTTTGGGTAAATTTGCACGAATGTTTGAATTTGCGCTTTACCTGCATTGACAAATGATTAACGATATGCTATTATACAGGCGTAGTGTATCATATGATACACATTCAAGACAATCATCTTCGATGCTATGTGTAAGGAGGGGTCACCAATGGACGACCGACAGCGCGCTTTGCTGCGTGCGGCTTTGGAGAAATCGCCGGTATTCGGCAGTGACGGACTTCCCGCACAGCTTGCCGCAGGTGATGCCTTTTCTCTGCACTGCTGTGCCGCAGGAGAGGGCTTCCAGATAGGCGGCGATGACGGCTCCTGCGCTCTTGGGCTGGTGGTAGACGGCGAGGTCAGCGTGTGCCGCGATGACAGTCAACGCAATGTAACGCTCAACGTGCTGCATCCGGGCGACTGCTTCGGCGCATCTGCCCTGTTCTCCGACGGCACTTCCCCCTCCCATTCGGTCACCCGCATCGAAGCTGCAAAAGAGGCAGTCGTTGCATTCATCAGCGAAACACGTCTGCGCAGACTGCTGACAAGCAATCCCTCACTGTGCATCAGCTATATCACCTTTCTGACCGGTCGTATACGCTTTCTGAACAGCAAGCTGTACACCTTTTCCGGCGGGACGACTGTTGAGAAGGTCGCCAAGCTGCTGCTTTCCCAGCACCGGGAAACGGGCTGCTGCTCCGCCGACAACTGCGCGGAGCTTGCCCGCCGGCTGAATATCGGCCGCGCCTCCCTCTACCGCGCACTGGATTCCCTGGAAAAACAGGGCATAATACACCGCGAGGGTCAGCGCATTGAAATACTTGACAAGGCTCGAATGAGCGAGGTCAGATAACATCACTGCTTTTATACTCTTTGTTCCTGAAGAGATAATTGATAAACACAAAGAAACACAAGGAGGAAAACCACAATGAAAAGAACCTTTACACTTCTGCTTGCAGTAATCATGACCGCTGCTATGCTGCTCTCCATGGTAGCCTGCGGCGCAGAGAATCAGCCCGCTGATGATAACGAGGTGATAAGCTCCAGCAACGTACAGCCTTCTCAGCCTGTCCGCATCGCTGCCCTCAACGGTCCCACCGGCATCAGCGTTGCAAAGCTGGCCACTGATGCTGCGGAAAGCGGCGAGTACGATGTCACCTTCGTTGGCGCACCCGACGAAATTACCGGTCTGCTGACCACCGGCGAGGTGGACGCTGCCTTTGTCCCCACCAACCTCGCTTCTGTCCTGTACAACAAGACCGGCGGCAGCATTCGCACCGCTGCTGTCACCACCCTCGGCGTGCTGTATCTGCTGGACACCAGCGGCGAGGTAAACAGCCTCGCTGACATCGACGGCAAGACCGTAGGTGCAACCGGACAGGGCAGCAATCCCGAATATATCCTCAACTACATCATCGAGGGCAACGGTCTTGAGAATGTCACCACCCAGTACTACACCGAGCATTCCGAGCTTGCCGCTCTGATGATTTCCGGCGATGTTAAGACTGCCATGCTGCCTGTGCCCTTTGCAACACAGGTTGCAACCAAGCTGGAGGGCGTCAACTCCATCGACCTGCAGGCTGAGTGGGCAAAGATTTCCGACACCCCCATCGCACAGGGCGTGCTGGTCTGCACCGCCGACTTTGCCGACAACAACAAGGCTGACCTTGACAAGCTGCTTGCCGACTTCGAGGTATCCGCAAACTTCGCAAATGAAAATCCCGCTGAGACCGCTCAGTATGTTGAGAAGCTTGGCATCATCTCCTCTGCCGCACTGACCGAAAAGGCTATCCCCCAGTGCAACATCGTCTGCATCACCGGTGAGGAAATGAAGTCCACTGTCAGCGATTTCCTTGAGGTACTGTATGCCGCCAACCCCAAGTCTGTCGGCGGCGCAATGCCCAACGATGATTTCTATGTTGTCGGCTGACCCCGGCTTTACAACACGCATACACTAAGCTATAATGAAAGCCGGCGGCACAACCGTCGGCTTTCTCTTTTCCCCGCGCCTTGTTATGCCACGAAGATTACACCGCAAAGGGCGGCTTCTGATGCCTCCTTTGCACCGACAGGATTGACTGATTTATGGACACCAAGACAAAGAGTACACTTAAAAGCCTGCCGCCGCTTAAAAGGCTGCTTGCAGCAATCGGCGCGGCGGCTTTCTGGCTTGCGCTGTGGCATATTGCCGCAGTCATTATCGGCAAAGAAATACTGGTACCCACACCGCTTGCTGTGATACGCAGGCTTATTGAGCTGGTGCAGGAGAGCAGCTTCTGGCTTTACACCGGAGCGACGCTTCTGCGCATTATCGCGGGCTTCGGGCTGGCACTGGCTGTGGGCTGTGTGCTGGGCACGCTGATGCATCTTTCCCGCACGGTGCGCATACTGTTTGACCCGTTGCTGACCGTTGTGCGGGCAACGCCTGTTTCCTCGTTTATTATCCTTGCGCTGGTGTGGATAAAGGGCGCATTCATGCCGGTATTCATCGCGTTTCTGATGGTTTTGCCCATCGTCTGCGCCAACCTGACAGAGGGTCTCGGCGCGGTGGACAAGGGACTGCTGGAGATGGCAAGGGTATACGAAATCAGGGGACTGCGGCTGATAGGCAAAATATACGCACCCTCCGTTTCGCCCTATCTGCTTGCCGCCTGCCGCACGGGTATGGGGCTTGCGTGGAAGGCGGGCGTTGCGGCTGAGGTTATAGGACGCACCGCGCACTCCATCGGCAATATGCTTTACGAATCCAAGCTATATCTTGAAACCGCGGACCTCTTCGCATGGACAGCGGTGGTGGTGCTGCTCAGCCGCATTATCGAGATGCTGTTTGTCAGCGGAGTGGGCATACTTTCCCGCAAATACGGCTACGCAAAGGAGGACGATGACAATGGCGATAACGCTCAGTGATGTTTCCAAGAGCTTCGGCAGTAAGACCGTCCTCAGCGGGGTTTCGCTGACCCTCCCCGAAAGGGGTATTCTGCGCATATGCGGCCCCTCCGGCAGGGGCAAGACAACGCTGCTGAGAATCATCGCAGGGCTGCTTGAAGCCGACAGCGGCATCGTCATGGGCACGGAAGGCACACGCTTTTCCTTTGTCTTTCAGGAGGACCGCCTGCTGGGCTGGTACAGTGCCCTGCGCAATGTGGCACTGGTTTCCGATGAGGGGCGGGCGGCACAGCTTCTCGATGCGGTAGGACTTGCCGAAAGCGCAGACAAGCTGCCCTCTCAGCTCTCGGGCGGTATGCGGCGGCGGGTTGCTATCGCACGGGCACTGGCATACGACGGTGATATTCTGCTGCTTGACGAGCCCTTTTCCGGCATTGACGAGGCGGCTCGCAGGGAGCTTATCGCCCCGCTGATAACACAGTACGCCGGAAACAAACCTGTAATACTTGTTACACACGACCAGACCGACGCTGATATTCTTGGTATTGATGCCGAATACCACCTGCAATAAATGACAAATTGGTGACAAAGCAGCCGTAGTTATTGATTTTTGCAAAGCGGCAATATATAATCTCTGCGTACCGTAAAGAAGTGCGTACAGAAGTATATTGATGACAGGAGGGTTTGCGCGTTATGGTCAACTACCGTGAGAATACCGTTGGTGCTGCCGGCACCGGTTATGTCGATACCGAACGGCTCGCAGAGCGCGGTTCCCGGCTGTTCTATCGCTTTGCCAAGCGTTCCTTTGACTTTACGGCGGCTCTTATCGCCCTGCTGCTTCTGATGGTGCCGATGCTGCTTATTGCTCTGATCATATCCATCGACTCCAAGGGTTCACCCATCTTCTGCCAGAACCGCGTGGGACGAGGCGGCAAGCTGTTCCGCATCTACAAGTTCCGCACCATGGTCACCACCGCTCCCCGCGAGACACCCACCTGCGAGCTTGACCACCCCTACAGCTACATCACCCGCTTCGGCGCATTCCTGCGCAAGACCAGCCTTGATGAGCTGCCCCAGCTTCTCAACGTACTCTTCGGCAGCATGAGCTTTGTGGGTCCCCGCCCCCTTGTCGCAAGCGAGGCAGGCATTCACCACAAGCGGCACATCTACGGCGTATACGATGTGCGCCCCGGTCTTACCGGCTGGGCACAGATAAACGGACGTGACGACCTCTCCACCGACGAGAAGGTACAGTACGACGCCGAATATGTCCGCCGTTGCTCCATTGGCTTTGACCTGAAGATTCTCCTGCGCACCGCACTTGTTGTACTGCGCCGCGAGGGCTACAGAGAGGGCGCACAGAGCAGTAAATAATCTTTTAATATCGCACAGCCGAGACACCTTTGCGTGTTTCGGCTGCTTTTTTGTGTGTCATAATATTCCTGTGACTGCGCAACTCACAATTCTATCATATTTGAACACGATGTAAATTCCGCACTGAATGGGGCTGTTTGCAGGAAATTGCAGGTAAATTATGTTGACACAGGCAAACCGTTTACTGTATAATGTCATAAGCTATATATTGGTGTTATTGTCACTTCTCTGCACAACTGTCACACCTGTGCAGACCGACCGTTGATAATTCTTCTGGAGGAATAATGAAGATGCGATTTTCCGGAATTAGCAAAAAGCTCATCGCCCTTGCTGCCGCACTGTGCATCCTGGGAACAGCAGTAACCGCCGAAGTTCCCTGGATTCCGCAGATGACACAGATGTCCGCCTATGCCGCAGAGGCTCAGGTACTGACCGTTACCGGTGACCCGGTCAACGTCCGCTCCGGCGCAGGCACAAACTATGAAAAGGTTGCCACCGTCAACAAGGGTGCAAAATTCAACGTACAGGGAACCGCAAAGGATTCCTCCGGAAAGACATGGTACAAGGTTAACGTCAATGGCAAGACCGGCTATATCCTCGGCACATTCTGCTCGGTCAAAGCCGCACAGCCTGCCACCATCACCATAACCGGCGACTATGTAAATGTACGCTCCGGCCCGGGCAAGAACTATGCTCGTCTTACCTCGGTCAAGAAGGGCGCTATTTATAATGTATACAACGGCGCAAAGGACGAGGACGGCGTTATCTGGTACAAGCTGACCATCGGCGACCAGAATGGCTACATCATCGGCACAGAAGTCACCCTCAAGGGCAGCGTAATCATCGACGCCTCGACAGCAACCACCGCCTCCACCACCGCTACCACCGCACAGGGCGGCACTACTGCCACCACTACCGCAACCACCGCCGCCGCTCAGAAGCTGACCGTTACCGGTGACGTTGTCAACGTCCGCAAGGGCGCGGGCACCAACCACGGCAAGCTGACCACTGTAAAGAGAGGCGCAACCTACACCTCTCAGGGCACAGCGAAGGATTCCTCCGGCGCGACATGGTACAAGATAAGCATAAACGGCACCACCGGCTATATCCTCGGCACATATGTCAAGGTGGAGAATACCACAACCACCACGGCAACTACCACCACTACCACCGCAGCTTCCACCCAGAAGCTGACCGTTACCGGTGACCCTGTCAATATCCGCAAGGGCGCGGGCACTACCTACGCCAAGCTGACCACCGTCAAGAAGGGCGCTACCTTTGAGGTACTCGGCACTGCTAAGGATTCCTCCGGCAAGCTGTGGTACAAGATTAAGGTCAATAACGACACCGGCTACATTCTCGGTGACTTTGCAAAGGTCACCGGAACGCCGGCTACCACTACTACCGTGACCACCGGCACAACCGCTGCGGCTTCCACACAGAAGCTGACCGTCACCGGTGACCCTGTCAACATCCGCAAGGGTGCAGGCACTACCTATGCCAAGCTTACCACCGTCAAGAAGGGTGCTACCTTTGATGTGCTCGGCACCGCAAAGGATTCCTCCGGCAAGCTGTGGTACAAGATCAAGGTAAACAACGACACCGGCTACATTCTCGGCGACTTTGCAAAGGTCACCGGAACACCTGCGACCACTGCCACAACCACCACTACTACCGCAACCACCGGCACCACCGCTACCACAGCCCCTGTTGTTTCAAAGCCCGCTGAGACTCTGCGGCTTACTGTTACCGGTGACATCGTAAATATCCGTAAGGGTGCAGGCACCAACTACGGCAAGCTGACCACCGCACGCAAGGGCGCAACCTTCCTTGCAACCGGCAGCACCAAGGATTCCTCCGGTACTGTCTGGTACACCATGAACTTCAACGGACAGACCGGCTACATCATCAGCACCTATGTCAAGGTAACCAGTGAATCCTCTACTACCACCACTACTACCACCACCGCACAGGGCGGCTCTTCTACCGCTGCACAGGCACAGAAGCTGACCGTTACCGGCGACGTTGTCAACGTCCGCAAAGGTGCAGGCACCAACTACGGCAAGCTGACCACCGTTAAGCGCGGCGCAACCTACACCGTTTCCGGCACCGCAACCGATTCCTCCGGCAAGGTATGGTACAAGATTCCCGTTGGCAGCACCACCGGCTACATCATCAGCACCTACGTTAAGGTAGAGAATATAACCACCACTGCTTCCACCACCACTACCACCACGACCGCCTCTTCCTCCGCTGCAACCTCTTCCACTGCTGCGGGCGCAACCACTACCACTCAGGCAGGCACCAAGGTTGTCACCTACGGCGTTGTAAAGACCAGCAGCGGTTCTCTCAACGTCCGCAAGACCGCCAGCAACAACGGCACACGCATCGGTTCTCTCAAGAAAGGCACCAAGGTTGTCATCGTGGAGACCGTTGCAGGCGGCTGGTACAAGATTGAGTACAGCAGCGGCTACGGCTATGTTTCCTCCAAGTACATCACCGATGTCAAAAGCGAGACCGTAATCACAACGCTTACATTTCCCAAATCCTATTACTATGTAAATCAGGGCTCGACCGTTGACGTTTCCATCCCCCTCAGCGGCAAGATAATCTCCTACAGCTCCGAAAACAGCGCAAACGCCCCTGTCACCTATGACGGCAAGGTAACCGGCAACGTGCCCGGTCTGTACACCATCACCGCCAAGCTGGACAATCTGGTCGCCACCACCGAGGTGGTTGTCCTGAAGAAGGCTGAGGCAACTGTCGCTCCCATGACCATCAGCGAGGCAGGCACCAACTTCATTGCCCAGTGGGAGGGCGGCGGCACCTTTGACAGCACCAAGAACGAGACCCTCTTCTACCCCTATCAGGATCCTGTCGGTTACTGGACTATCGGCTACGGACACGCAAAGACCACCGCAGACAGCAAGCAGTGGACCAAGGAGCTTGCCATTGCCGCATTTAACATCGATATTACCCAGCTGCTCGGCGCAGAGCATATCCTCACCGACACCAAGCCCTACCTGACAATGGAAGAGGCTGCCGCACTGCTTCGTGCCGACCTCAATCAGGGCGACTACGTCAAGTCGGTAAGTGACTGGGCTGTGCGCAACAGCGTTGTACTGACACAGACACAGTTTGATGCACTGGTCAGCTTCTGCTACAACCTCGGCCCCGCATACTGGACCAGTGATACATACTACTTCTACCTCAAGTCCGCAATCATCTGCCAGCGCGGCTGCACCACCGGTGACAAAACACAGAACGAACAGATTATCGATGGTTTCTGCCGCTACATCAAGGCAAGCGGCGTCAACCTGAAGGGTCTGTGGTTCCGCCGCCGCAACGAGGCTGAGCTGTTCCTTACCGGCGACTATGCAATCGACCGCGAGAACAAGTTCACCCCGCCCACCGGCGTTGAGTGGACCTGATTGAACGCAGCTCCCCCAACTATGTAAATGAAAATAACGCGGAGACACTGAACGGTTCGGTGTCTCCGCACTTATTAAATATGAAACACGGAATGGAGTTATTTACTGTATGATTGCCATTATCGACTACGGCGCGGGCAACGTCCACAGCGTCCAGAAAGCACTCAGCTACATAGGCTGCGAAACTGTAATAACCGCAGACCCTGCTGTCATCGGCAAGGCAGACGGCGTGATACTGCCCGGTGTGGGCGCATTCGGCGACGCTATGCATTCCCTGACCGCCTCCGGTCTGGACACTGTAGCAAAGGAGTACATCGCTTCCGGTCGTCCTTTCCTCGGCATATGCCTTGGACTGCAGGTGCTTTTTGAGCGCAGCGAGGAAACTCCCGACGTGGACGGACTGAGTGTATTCGGCGGCGAGATTGTGAAGATTCCCTCTGATGGCGGGCTGAAGGTGCCGCAGATTGGCTGGAATGCCCTTGACTGCAACAAGGACTGTCCTCTGTTTGACGGACTGCCCGAGAATCCCTATGTTTACTTTGTACACAGCTACTACCTGAAAGCGGCTGACCCCTCGGTGGTGGCGGCAACCACCCGGTACGGCGTGGAGATACACGCGGCTGCATGGCGCGGCAACTGCTTCGCCGTACAGTTCCACCCGGAAAAGAGCGGTGATGTGGGTCTTGCCATGCTCCGCAACTTCAGGAAGCTGGTAGAAAATTAAGTTGGAGGGAAGAAAGATGTTTGCAAAGAGAATTATTCCCTGTCTGGACGTTAACCGCGGCAGGGTGGTAAAGGGCGTTAATTTTGTTGACCTGCGCGATGCGGGTGACCCTGTTGAGTGTGCCGCTGCCTACAACGCACAGGGGGCAGACGAACTGGTCTTCCTTGACATTACCGCCTCTTCCGATGCACGCAGCATCGTTATAGACATGGTAAACCGCGTTGCCGAGACGGTGTTTATTCCCTTTACCGTCGGCGGCGGCGTGCGCGAGGTGGCTGATTTCAGCGCACTGCTCAAGGCGGGTGCTGACAAGGTGTCGGTCAACTCGGCTGCCATCGACCGCCCTGAGCTGCTCAGTGAGGCAGCTGAGAAATTCGGCAGCCAGTGCGTGGTGCTGGCTATTGACGCCCGCAGACGTGAGGACGGCTCCGGCTGGACGATATACAAGCACGGCGGTCGGCTGGACACCGGCATTGATGCTGTTGAGTGGGCTGTCAGGGGCGAGGCTCTGGGCGCAGGCGAGATTCTGCTGACCAGCATGGACTGCGACGGCTGCAAAAAAGGCTATGACCTTGAGCTGACCCGCACCATCAGCGAGGCGGTGGGTATCCCTGTTATTGCCTCAGGCGGCGCAGGCACGCCCGAGCATTTCTACGATGCGCTGACAGAGGGCAAGGCTGACGCTGCACTGGCCGCTTCCCTCTTCCACTTCAAGGAGCTTACCATACCCGACCTGAAGGATTACCTCTCCGGTCGTGGCATTGTTGTCAGAAGATAACCATGGAAGCGTTGCGCCCGTTTGGTTACTACATTGCAGATATTGTGAAGAAGCCCGATTTCTGCACTCTGCCCTGCAGCCTGCTGCTCAGCGTAAGCCCATGCATGAGCAATCAGCACCCTGAGCTTTCCTGCTGTTATTTTGAAAATGACCCGAAGGAGCGGCAGGAATACCAACAGCGTCTTGGCATGGACGATGCGCAGTTTTCGCGGCTTTGCAGCGAGGTAACAAGGCTCTTTGATGATGAGGCACTGGATATTGACGGTCGTTTTCTCTCTTTAAGCGATGCGGTGCAGTTCTATGAATGCCATATCAGCGGGCGCATTGATGCCCGTGTGGTGTGCATTGCCTGCACCGAAGAATGTATGCGGACCCTCAGTGACGAGGGCGGTTTTCATCTTTCCATTGGCGGCATTGCCGACACTGTGCCAGAAAACGCACAGCCGCTCGGCTGTGAGATACTGGGGGCAGACTTCGGCAGCTTTCACTCATGGCTGTGCAACGGGTTGGAGCGCAATATCGCGCAGAGTTTCCCCTTGCGGGTCAGTGAGTACGGGCTTATCCTGAACCCGTTTGAGGAAGCGATGGGTTTTGCCGAATCCATACAGGGCAAGGGCGAGCCTATCACATGGCTGCCCTGTATGCTCTACGACTGCACACCCGCGCTATAATTCTTTATTATTTCATTCTGCCGCGCCCTATGTGATAAGGTCTTATCCTCCGGCATATTATTGGACGAACCATCAATAATATGTCGGAGGTTTTACTATGTCATTTATTTCCCGCTATCGTTCTGTCAGGATTTCTGCTGCTGTAATCCTCACCCTTTGTCTGATGCTTTCTGCCTGTCTTTCCCCCACCTCTGCCGGTGCGCAGATATGGTACGGTGAGGACAGTATTCCTGCTGCCGCATACGCCGACAAGGTATATTCCCAGCCCGCGGCTGCACAGCCTGAACTTGCACTTGACTGCCGCGCCGCCATACTGATGGAGCAGGAGACCGGACGTGTGCTGTTTGAAAAGAATGCTGACGAATGCCTGCCTGAGGCTTCCATCACCAAAATCATGACCATGCTGCTGGTATTTGAAGCCCTTGATTCGGGAAGAATAACCATGGAGGAAACGGCGGTGTGCAGCGCGCACGCGGCTTCCATGGGCGGCTCTCAGATATGGCTGGAGGAGGGTGAGCAGATGACCGTCCATGAGCTTATCAAGGCGGCTATGGTAGGTTCCGCAAACGACGCCTCTGTGGTGCTTGCGGAGCATATTGCAGGCTCTCACGAGAGCTTTGTCGCAATGATGAATGCCCGCGCGGCGGAACTGGGCATGGCGGGCACTGCCTACAAGAACTGCACAGGACTGGACGCAGAGGGACACGTTACCACCGCCCGTGATATTGCCATCGTTTCCGCTGAGCTTCTGCGCCACGAGAAGGTCATGGACTACTCCACCATCTGGATGGACAGTATGCGCGGGGGCGAGCTTGAGCTGGTCAACACCAACAAGCTGGTGCGCAGCTACAACGGCATAACCGGTCTTAAGACAGGCACTACCTCTCAGGCGGGCTGCTGCGTTTCCGCAACGGCAAAGCGGGACGGTATGCCGCTGGTGGCAGTCATTATGGGCGCACCCAACAGCAAGACACGCTTCTCCTGCGCCTCCAAGCTGCTGGACTACGGTTTTGCTACCTTTGAGCTGCTTGATTTGTCAAACATTCCTGTAACCGCGCCGGAAATCGCCGTCACCAAGGGAATCGAAAAGACTCTGCAGACCACCGTTGACATGAGCGGCAAGGTGCTTATCCCCAAAGGACGCAGTGCTGACGTTGCTGTTTCCGTCAAGGCAGAGGAGGAGGTATGCGCCCCGGTGGAATATGGGCAGACTGTAGGTCAGGTCACAGTGACGCTGGACGGCGAGAAGCTGGCTGTATGCAGCATCGTCACTGACGCCGCGACCGAGGCTGTCACCTTCTCCAATGTATTCAGTCTGTTTATCGACGGACTGTTCAAAAGCCGATTTGTTCCGGCACGAAAAACATCAGCATCTTTATATTGATTTTTATAAGGTTTAACGACTTATCTATTGAAATGACTGCGATTTTATAGTATTATATACTTAAATAGAAGCAGACGATTAATGTAAGCGTCAGAAAAGACGTGCGGCGGCACCGCCGCAGGAAGCTAATTAAATGCTACAGGAGGCAAAAAGACATTATGGCAGTTCGTTTGGACACAACCTACACCGAGAAATTCGTTGCAGCGGAAGAGGTTGCACAGCTTCAGGCTGAGATTACTCAGGCTCACGAGATGCTGCACAGCGGCACCGGCAAGGGATCTGACTTTATCGGCTGGCTCAATCTCCCCACCGACTACGACAAGGAAGAATTCGCCCGCATCAAGAAGGCGGCAGAGAAGATTCGCAGCGATAGCGATGTCCTCATAGTTATAGGCATCGGCGGTTCCTATCTGGGTGCCCGCGCAGCCATCGAATTCCTTACCTCCCCCAACTACAACCTTACCGTCAAGAACGGCCCGCAGATCTTCTTTGCAGGCTGCAACATCAGCTCTGACGCTCTCAACGAGCTGCTTGCCCTGTGCGAAGGCAAGCGCATCTCCATCAACATGATTTCCAAGTCCGGCACCACCACCGAGCCGGCTATCGCTTTCCGCGTACTGCGTGAGAAGCTTATCCGCGAATACGGCAAAGAGGGTGCGCGCAGCCGCATCTACTGCACCACCGACAAGGCTCGCGGCACTCTCAAGTCCCTTGCCACCGATGAGGGTTATGAGACCTTTGTTGTTCCCGACAACGTAGGCGGCCGTTTCTCCGTCCTCACCGCTGTCGGTCTGCTGCCCATCGCCGTTTCCGGCGCTGACATCGACCAGCTTATGGCGGGCGCACAGGAGGCTCAGGCTTCCCTCTGCGACACCGACATCAACAAGAATGACTGCTACAAGTACGCGGCCGTGCGCAATGCCCTCTATCGCAAGAACTACGGCACCGAGCTGCTGGTTGCCTATGAGCCCGCCTTCCAGATGATGTGCGAATGGTGGAAGCAGCTTTACGGCGAGAGCGAAGGCAAGGACGGCAAGGGCATCTACCCCTCCTCCGCCATATTCTCCACCGACCTGCATTCCCTCGGTCAGTACATTCAGGCCGGTGTGCGCAACCTTATCGAGACTGTTTGCATCTTCGACAAGCCCAAGAGCGAGCAGGTAATCGAAGAGGACCCCGCCAACATCGACGGTCTCAACTTCCTCACCGGACGCACCATGGACTACGTCAACAAGCGTGCCTTTGAGGGCACTGTACTCGCCCACACCGACGGCGGCGTACCCAACCTTGTGCTGCACATTCCCGAGTGGAGCGAGTTTGAACTGGGCTACCTGATTTACTTCTTCGAGAAGGCTTGCGCCATTTCCGGCTACGTCCTCGGCGTAAACCCCTTCGACCAGCCCGGCGTTGAGGCATACAAGAAGAATATGTTCGCTCTGCTGGGCAAGCCCGGCTATGAGGACATGAAGGCTGAGCTGGAGGCTCGCCTCGGCAAATAACCCCCGCAACTATGGCTTTATCGGCTTGATGGCATATCAGCCGAAACAATATAATTAACTTATCTGATTTGGAGGAGATTCACTTGATAAACATACTCACCGGTAAAAAGGGCAGCGGCAAGACCAAGCACCTCATTTCCCTCGCTCACGAGGCCGTTAAGGTTTCCAAGGGCCACGTCGTTTGTGTTGAGAAGGGCGACACCCTGACCTATGACGTAGACCACAAGGCTCGTCTTATCAACATCGAGGACTACAACATCGGCGGCTTCGATGCACTCTACGGCTTCATCTGCGGTCTGTGCGCCTGCAACTACGACATCACCGACATTCTCGTCGATTCCACCCTGAAGATTGGCGGCAGGGATTTCGCTGCTCTCGCTGACTTCATGAAGAAGATTGCTCCCCTCTCCACCCAGACCGGCATCAATTTCACCTTCTCCGTTTCCGCAGACATCGAAGAGCTGCCTGAAGAGATGCTCAAGGTTGTCAAAAAGCTGTAATTTTTGACTTTTTTTGATGTCGATACATATATATCGGCGAAACATGAATTAAATATTGACAAACTCGGTCAATGCAATTATAATACTGTATTGAATGAATTGTTGTACCGCATTTGGTCGGTATTACATTTTGAGGTGTGTAATGCAGCTTGAGTTAAAACAGGTTTTTTCCGAGGAGGGTTTTCGACTTTCCTTTGAAGGTGAGTTGGATCTTTCCGACGAAGAGCTTTACGGCGCGTTCCCGTATGTGAAACCGATTATCCTCCGCGGTACGGTTGAAAATAAGAGCGCGGTTGTCATGCTGCGGTATCATGCCTCGGTCGGTTTTTCCCGCGAATGTGACCGCTGCCTTGACCCGGCTGAAGCTATGCTTGAATATGACTTTGAGCACGTGCTGGTGGCTGTGGAAGAAAAGGGCAAGCACGCCGCAGCGAAAAAGAATCAGGACGAATCGGATATTCTTTCCGATGACCGCTCGGACGAGCTGGTCTTTGTTCCTGATTTCCGTCTGGAACTGGACGATGTCGCTCGGGAGGACATTCTGCTGGAAACACCAACCCGGTTCCTGTGCAGGCAAGAATGCAAAGGGCTGTGCCCGAAATGCGGGTGCAATCTCAATCACGCCCAGTGCAATTGTGATCTGAGTCAACCTGACCCGCGTCTTGCGGCACTTCGAGACCTGCTCTCAGGAGCAGATGAATGATTTCGGCGGTTTCTTTGTAAAGCGGCTGTATACTTATTCATAATACTGCTGTAATGCCCCGAACATTCATGAAAGATTAGAGCTTTTTGCAGAAGGAGGTAACAGGAATGGCAGTCCCCAAGAGAAAAACGTCCAAGGCAAGAAGAGATAAGAGACGTTCCAGCGTCTGGAAGCTCGACGCGCCGGTGCTCGTAAGATGCGATCATTGTGGCGAGCTTAAGAGACCGCACCGCATCTGCGGCAATTGCGGCCATTACAAGGGCAGAGAAGTCATCAACATGGACTAATTCCCTGCACCAAACGGTTTGCAGAGCGGCTGTGATCTTTTCCGATCGCAGCCGCTTTTTCCGTTGTATTTTTCCTACATAATTCAAAGGAGCCAATTTCTATGGCTGTTACAATATTTGAGGTTCAGCCCAACAGCCTCGCCCACAGGGCGGGCATTAGGGCGGGCGAAAGTCTGCTTTCCATCAACGGGCACGAGATACGGGACGTGCTGGACTACCGCTTCCGTGAAACCGAGCGGGTGGTGGTCCTCAGCATCGCCGACCCATCGGGCAATGTGCGCAGCGTGGAAATCAAAAAGGGCGAGTACCAGCCGCTGGGTCTGGACTTTGAGTCCTATCTGATGGACAGTCAGCGTTCCTGCCGCAACAAGTGCGTTTTCTGCTTTATTGATCAGCTTCCCAAGGGACTGCGTGACACCCTCTACTTCAAGGACGATGATGAGCGGCTGTCCTTTCTCTTCGGCAACTACATCACGCTGACCAACCTTTCCGATGCCGAGCTTGACCGCATCATAGAAATGCACATCAGCCCCATCAACGTTTCCGTACACACCACCGACCCTGCACTGCGTGTGCGCATGATGGCCAATCCCGCGGCGGCGGAAATCATGCCAAGACTGCGGCGGCTGGCCGAGGGCAATATCGCACTCAACTGCCAGATGGTGCTGTGCCCTGGCTGGAATGACGGAGAGGCACTGGAGCGTTCCCTTGCCGACCTTGAGCCACTGGCAGAGCATATACAGAGCATTGCTCTGGTGCCCGTTGGACTGACCGCCCACCGTGAGGGTCTGGCAGACCTGCGCCTTTTCACTGCGGAGGAAGCCGCCCGCGTAGTGGACACCGCACAGCGGCACGCGGAGGATTATCTGCGCAGGTTTGGAAAGCGGCTGGTATGGGCAGCGGACGAATTTTACATCACCGCGGGAAGAGAATTCCCTGCGGCAGAGTATTACGACGACTACCCGCAGCTTGAAAACGGCGTGGGTCTTTCTGCGCTGCTGCATGAGCAGTTTGAGGACGCTGTTGCTGATACCGATGCTGACAGCCTCCCCCACCGCGCCGTTATTGCCACCGGCGTATCGGCTGCTCCCTTTATCGAGAAGCTGATGGATACTGTCAGTGAGAAATGGAGTGGCGCGGATATTCATGTACACGCCATAATTAACCGCACCTTTGGCGAGACCATAACCGTTGCGGGTCTGGTCACGGGCGGTGATATTGCAGAGCAGCTTGCCGGCAAGGCGCTGCCCGGGGACCGCCTGCTCATCCCCTGCTCCATGCTGCGGCGCGAGGGGGATATGTTCCTTGACAGCATGACCACCGAACAGCTTGAGCAGCAGCTTGGCGTGAAGCTGGTGGTTGTGGACAACGACGGCTACGCACTGCTGGACGCTGTATTGGGCATCGACTGACGACAATTGTTCTAAACGCGGAGGACTGCCTGAAACAATGGAAAAGCTAATCTATCCCAGAAGCGGCGACACCGCTACCGTTTATCTTGATGCGGTTGTTGATTCACCCAACATCTCAATCGGTGCATACAGTATGTACAACGATTTTGTCAACGACCCGAAAGATTTCCAGAAGAACAACGTACTCTATCACTACCCTGTCAACGGCGACAGGCTGATTATGGGCAAATACTGCTCGGTTGCCTGCGGTGCGCGGTTTATCTTCACCTCCGCAAACCACACCATGGATTCCCTTTCCACCTACCCCTTTCCCATCTTCTTTGAGCAGTGGGGACTGGACGGACGCAATATCCGCGATGCGTGGGACAACAAGGGTGATATTGTCATCGGAAACGATGTGTGGATTGGCTACGAGGCGGTTATCCTTTCAAGCGTTACCATTGGCGATGGGGCGATTATCGGCACACGGGCAGTGGTTACCCGTGACGTGCCGCCCTACACCATCGTGGGCGGTGTGCCTGCACGCCCCATACGCAGACGGTTTGACGACGACATTGTCAATCGGCTGCTTGCCCTGCGCTGGTGGGATTATCCCGACGAAAAGGTGCGCGGTGCGCTGGGCTGCATAATGTCGGGGGATATAGATGCGCTTGAGCGTGCGCTTGCCGGAAACCGATAAACAAGCCCAAAATGCACAGTATTTCCAAATGGGAATGCTGTGCATTATTCTTCATTTTATAGTTACATAAAATTCATGTCATGCAGGGTGAATTTGCTTATTATCTATTGAACATTTCTTATTCCTTTGATATAATAATCTATGTGCATTGAAGAGTATGCAATCAAACAATCTGACCCGAAAACAAGGAGGAAAAACAATGGTTAAGACATTCCGCCGCGTGGCCTGTGTGCTGATGGCACTTGCCACTCTGCTGGTTATGCTGCCCATGACAGCATTTGCCGCAGAAGATACACCCACTGTGATTAACAAAATCACCATTACCGAACTGGAGACTCCTGTTCACAACAAAACTCCTGACAAAGAAGTTTCCGTTACCGAAGCCGGCGTTGAAGTTGCCGGTGTCTACTGGCAGACTGCTTCAGGTTTTTCAATGACCAGCCCCGTCTTTGAAGCCGGAAAGACATACGCTTCCATCATTTATCTTTCTCTCAAGGATAACTTCGTCCTGCCCCAGACCGCTCCTGCTGTTAAAGTAAACGGCATTCCTGCTGCGGACATAAGTGTTTATGAGAATTACGTTATAGCCAAAGCTGAATTTACTGCCACCGAAGCAGTCATCAACTCCATTGACATTACCGGAAACATAGCACCCGTCAACGGTCTTAAGCCCATCAATACAATAGTCGATATTACAAGCGAGGGCTGCGAGATCTATAATGTCGTCTGGTACAAGGATGGCACTCAGATTAATCTGGACACCAGCTTTGAAACCGGAGCAAACTACAGAATAGCAATTACCGTCAATCTGAAGAACGGATACAAACCAGCTTCCGGTATGACCGCCAAGATCAACGGTAC